>CAURMS010000008.1:0-15756 GCA_963526085.1 uncultured Campylobacter sp.
TACGATCGCCGAGCTGCCCAGCTTCTTGCCGTCTAAATTTACGTAAATTTTGCCGCCCAGATTTACTAAATTTACCGCCGTAAACTCCAAAAACGGCGAGCGTTTTTTGTAGTCCTCGTCCATGATCGCCGTGATTTTAGGCTCGCTAGCGCCAAACCACGCGTTTAGCAGCACGCGCACGTAGAGCACGCACATCACCATCGCCGAGTACGGGAAGCCCGGCAGCGCAAATATATACTTTTCGCCCGCTTTTGCGACCTTGATGTGGCGTCCCGGTTTGATTGCGGCGCCGTCGATGATGATGTCGAAATTTTCGCCTAGCGCGCCTTTTACGAAGTCGTAGTCGCCCATGCTGATGCCGCCCGTGGTGACGAGCACGTCGGCTGATTTTAGCGCGCGGACTATGGCGTCTTTTACGAGCTCGGCACGGTCGCGCACTATCTCGCACAGTACGGGTTCGCCGCCCATTTTGCGAACCATGGCCGCGATACCTACGTGGTTTGAGCTGTGGATCTGCGCGGCGTTTTCTAGCGGCTCTCCGAGGTCTTTTATCTCGCTTCCAGTCGCTAGCACCGCAACGCGCGGCCGCACGAATACGCTAACGTTAAAGATCCCAAGCTCGGCTAATAGCGCAGTCTCGGCATAGCCTATCGTCGCGCCTTTTTTGATTAGGATTTCGCCTTTTTTGTAGCTTTCGCCCACCTCGCTCACGGCAAAGCCCCTTGGCACAGGCTTTTTGATGAGGATCTTGCCGCCTGATACCTCGACGTTTTCGACAGGGATTAGCGTGTCTGTGCCCTCGCTCATTAGCGAGCCGGTGAAGGTTTTGACGCATTTTACGCCTTCTACCTTTAGCCCTTTGTCGCTACCTGCGGGTAGGTCGGTGATGAGCTCAAGCTCACTTAGGCCCTCTTGCCACGCAAAAGCGTAGCCGTCCATCGCCGAGACGGGACGCTCCGGGTAGTTATCCTGCGCCGCGATATCTACGGCGATACGTCGATCGAGTGCCTGCGTGAGAGTGACCTTTTCTACGCGGTCCCACGGAGCCAGCGTAGAGCGTAAAATTTCAAGAGAGGCCTCGTAGCTCATAAATTCTTTCATTTTTTATCCTTTTTTGATTCCCCATAAATGACGGATTTCAAGCTTTAAAATTTTAAACCCGTTTCGGTTACGGACGACGAGTCCGCGCCCTCACGGATTAAAATTTTAAAGTTAAACTACGCCTATTCTGTCTGGAATATCTCTGCCGATTTTACTAAATTTAATCGTAAATTATGCTAATAAAGCACAGAAGTTTATTATTATGCCTGTAAAAAGCGTACAAATTTAGTTATAATAGCTCTTAAATTTAAGCAAAGGACAAGCTTTGAATCAAATCGCTAAAACGCCCCAAGACGTCGTCGCCTTACTCATAGAAAAAAGGAAAGAATTTACCGATCCCAAAGAATTTATCGTGTCGTTTGGTAAGGATGAACTAGGCGAGTTTGAAAAGCTAAACGGCGATATGGATATGAAGGTCGGAGATTTGCTTAGCATGAGCCAAAGCGTGGGAAGCTCGGTCGGCGAGTCGCTAAAATCGGTCAAAAAATACTCCGCCGAGCTTATAAAAGCAAGCGATAAGATGAAGGAGGGAGGACTGGGCGCGAAATTTATAAATTTCTTGCTCGGCAAAGACCTAGCCGCCGAGCTGGCTAGCAAATATCAAAGCGTGTCAAGCTTGTTTGAAGAAATCACGGCAAATTTAAAGCACTCGATAAATGTTTTAGAAGCTAGAAACGCCGAAATCTCCGAGAAACAAAAGGAGCTCTCGCTCATCATCGAAAGCCTAAAAGGCAAGATAGAAATTTTAAGCAAAACAGACGAGCTCATCGAAAATTTAGCGGTAAATCAAACGGATGAAGAGCAGAAAAAATTTCTCCTCGAAGAGGCGCTATTTTACATCCGTATGCATCTGCAAAATTTGCAACAAGTGCTAGTCGTGATGCAGCAAAGCCTCGCAAACTACGCTACTATCAAACACAATAACTCGCTTTTGAGTTTCGCCACGCAAAACACGATCACAACGAGCATCACGGCGCTAAAAACCAACGTCTATATCGCAAGCGCAGCGCAAGAAGGCAAGAAGCAGTTAAAAGCGGTTTCTGAGATGGACAAACTCGCAAACGACGTCATCCTAAAAAACGCGCAAGACGTAAACGATACGGCAACGGACGTGATGGCAAAGGTCGCAGGCGGCGCGCTAGATAACGAGAGCCTCGAAAAAGCGATAAATTTGATGATAGATTCGCTAGATAAGATAGAAAATTTTAAAAACGAGGCGCTACCGAAGATGAAAGAAAACATAGCTAAAATCGCGCAGATGAGCAAGACGCTGGAAAGCAAGGTAAATAAACTCGAAAAGATCGAGCAAAGCGACGTGTATAGCATAGAGTAGAGCGGCGCGAAGGTCAAATTTGACGCAAGGCGCGATGAGTTTTGGGTTTTCTAGCGGTAAACGTCAAATTTTGTATCTAGCGAGTAAATCCCCGTTCAAATTTGATTTTGAAAACGGCAAAATTTAAAAACAAAAAAGGTAAAAGATGGATCAAATTTTAGAGCTTCTTGGCAACAATCTCATATTTTCCGTTCCGCTGGTTATCGTTGTAGTTTTTGCCTTGCTTGAGGTTATTTTGATGATCACCGGATTTTCGGTGCTTGAGCCGATAAACGGGCTATTTGACGGAGCGGATGGTATAGATGCGCCCGGCGCCGAGCTGTTAGCTTGGGCAAATAAAGGCGGCGTGCCGAGCACTGTTTTTTACGGGATTTTGCTTATGAGCTTCGGAGCGTGCGGGCTTTTTATCGTTAGCGTTTTTTATGGATTTGCGGCGCCTTCGTGGTATATGAGCGCGGTTATTGCCGCGGTTTCGTTTTTTATCGCTTTGACATGGACTAGATGGGTTAGTCTGCTCGCGGCAAAATACCTGCCTCAAGTTCAAAGCGCTGCGTTTAGCAAAAAGGAGCTTCTTGGGTGCGAATGCGAAGTAAAGGACTATAAAATAACCAAAGAGCAAGGCGGCGACGTTAAGGTTGCGGATAAAAACGGAAAAGAACGTTTCGTTTTTGCAAGGGCTGCCGATGAAAAAGAGCTTGTAAAAGGCGATATCGCGCTCATCGTTAGAGTCGAGAAAAATAACTTTTACATCAAGAAAAAACAGTAAATTTAATTAAAGGAGAATAGTATGAACATTGACGCAATGACTTCTATGGCCGTATTTGCCGGCATAGGACTCTTTTCTATCATTATCTTAGGTATCGTTTTTTCGAGGCTTTACCGAAAAACGACAAAGGAGCTTACGTTCGTGCGAACGGGTTTTGGCGGCGAGAAGGTCGTCGTGGACGGCGGCGCGCTAATACTGCCGATACTGCATGATTATATCGACATAAATATGCAGTCGATGAAGGTCACGGTAGCTCGCTCTAAAAGCGATAGCTTCATAACCAAAGATAGAATGCGCGTGGATATCACGGCTGATTTTTACATCAGAGTGGGCGAGGATAGAGAGTCTATCTCTCGCGCGGCACAGACGTTAGGTAAAAAAACGATTGATCTACGCGAGCTAACCGGTCTTATCGAAGGTAAGCTAATCGCCACGCTTCGTTCGGTAGCAAGCTCGATGGAGATGAAGGAACTACACGAGAAAAGGGATGAATTTAGTTCGCAGGTAAAAAACGCTATCGAAGCCGATCTATCTAAAAACGGCCTTCAGCTAGAGTCTGTCTCTCTCACGTCGCTAGATCAAACGGCTAAAGAGTTTTTTAACGAAAACAACGCTTTTGACGCAGAAGGTTTAACAAGCCTAACCCAAACTATCGAAGAGCGCAAAAAGCTACGAAACGATATCGAACGCTCTACCGAGGTGCAAATCGCGCAAAAAAACTACGAAACGCAGTCGGAGAAATTTGAAATCCAAAGAAAACAAGCCGAGGCTGAAGCAACGCAACAAACCAAGATAGCAAATTTTCAAGCAGAACAAGAAGCGCTAAGGGCAAAAGAGGCCGAAAGTAGGCGAAAAGAGGCCGAAGAAGCCAAGATCGTCGCAAACAAAGCTATCGAAGAGGCGCAGATAAACAAAGCGCGCGCTATCGAAACCGTCGAGATAGAAAAGGCTAGAGCTATCAGGGAAGCCGAGATCAACAAAGAAAAAGCCGTCGAGCTCGCAAATCAGAGCAAAAACATAGAAATCGCCAAAAAAGTCGAGGAAGAGGCCGCCGCTAAAACGCTAGCCAACGAGAAAAAGGCGCTAGAAGCCGCATCTTTTGAAAAGATTAAAACATCGTCCGAGACTGAGCAGGCCGAGCGCGCTAAAAAGCTAGCGCTAATCGAAGCGCAAAAAGAGGCCGAGCAACTCTCTATCGAAAAAACGGTTGCCGCAAAAGCTGAAAAAGAAGCCGAAGAAAATCTAGCCGAAGCCGCTAAAATCAAAGCAATGGGTGCAAGCGAAGCGCTAAAAATCAAGGCCACCGCAGAAGCTGAAGCTATAAAGATAACGGCTGAAGCCAACAGGCTAAACTACGAAGTCGAAGCTAAAGGTAAAACAGAGATAAATAACGCTGAAAATATCGTCTCAGCGGCGATTTTGGAAAATAGATTTAAGCTTGCTTTGATAGAGTTTATGCCGCAAATCATCGCCCAGGTCGTAAAACCGGCGGAGAAAATCGACTCTATAAAAATCGTGCAAATGGCAGGCATAGGTGGTGCAAATCAGGGCGGAATCGGCTCAAATACAAACGGCGGAGTTAGTAACGCGGGCGCGTCTCTCTCCGATCAAATCGTAAACGCGTCTTTAAACTATAAAGTAAACGCGCCTATAATAGACGATCTAATGAAACAAGTGGGTATCGATCTAAACGGCGGGATACAAAATATCGCCTCGCCCCTGCTAGACGGTTGCGAAAAAGCTAAAGACGCGTCAAATTTTAGCGCAAAAGAGACTGAGAAATTTAATGCTGCAAGCGAACAAAAAGACGGCAAGAAAAAGTAAATCTAGCCTAAAATTTGATTAAAGTTGTGTAAGGGGGCGGCACGCTAGCGCGGTAAAGCCAGCTAAATTTGGCCGTCCTTTTTTACAATCAAAACAATAGCTGTTTTTTGTGGTTGTTTTTGGCATATTTTGAGCTGTCTACACGGCTGTAAATTTAACATCTGCAAATTTTAAACACGTTTAATATTTATGTAAATTTAACTGCTTAAGCTAAATTTTATATTCCCTTTCAAATTTGATTAAATCGCAAGTAAATTTTATTAATTTTTTATTTTAACATCAGTAAAATAACGCCTAAGAAATCGGGTCGATTTTACCTTTTCAAAGGACACTTCATGAATTTTTCAAATTCAAAATGGTTTATCGTTTCAGGTGCAGCGCTCGGCGCTCTAGGCGCGCTGCTCGTGTATTTTGGCAACCCTGGCAACATGGGCGTTTGCGCGGCTTGCTTTTTGCGCGATACGGTAGGGGCGCTGGGCTTTCACCGCGCAGGAGTCGTGCAGTACGTGCGCCCGGAGATCATCGGTCTCATTTTGGGCGGCTTTTTGGCTAGCGTGTTTTGGACGAAGGAGTTTAGCGCAACTACGGGCTCGTCGCCTTTCGTGCGCTTTTTTCTCGGATTTTTCGCGATGATCGGCTGCCTCGTGTTTTTGGGCTGCCCGTGGAGGGCGTTTTTGCGTCTTGGCGGCGGCGATATGACGGCGATTGCGGGAGTCGTCGGTATTTTTGCGGGCGTGTGCGCGGGCGTATTTTTTAAAAAGCTCGGCTACGGCCTCACGCACGAGACTAAAACTCAGGCCGCGATAGGCGTTTTGCCGACGGTTATGGGTATTTTGTTGCTTGCGGCGCTTGCGTTTGGACTAAAGCTTGGCGAAAACGGCGCGCTTTTTAGCTCCGCAAAGGGCCCTGGCTCCATGCACGCTCCGATCCTGATCTCGCTTGGTTTTAGCGTCGTCGTGGGCGCACTAATGCACAAAAGCAAATTTTGTAGCGTAGGGGCGTTTGGTAGGCTTTTTAAAGGTGACTTCTCGATGTTTACGGGGATCATCAGTATCGTTGTTTTTGCCAGCATCGTAAATTTAGCGCTTGGGCAGTATAAATTCGGCTTTGAAGGCCAGCCTATCGCGCACAACGACGTGCTTTGGAACTTCCTTAGCATGACGCTAGCAGGGCTTTGCTTTAGCCTTAGCGAAGGCTGCCCGGGCAAGCATCTCGTGCAAATGGGTACCGGCAATCTAAGCTCGGTAATCTTTGTCATCGGTATGGCGGCTGGTGCGGCCGTAGCGCATAACTTCTTGCTCGCTAGCTCTCCGAGCGGCATAACGTCGGCGGCTCCGTGGGCGGTGGCGATAGGGTTTGTTTTTGCGGTTTATGTAGGATTTTTTCACAAAAAAGCCGCTTGATTCCCAATAATTTTGCTTCGACTTCGTCTCGCAACCGCTAATCGCTTCGCTGCGGACGAACGGATTTTAAAAGTAGTTTTTGATTAAGGCGCTCGGTCACATACTATATATATGCTCTCGTCACGCCTAATCAAAAACTATTTAAACTACGCCTATTGCGTCTGGAATATTTGCCTCGTGTCTTGCTAAATTTGACATTTTCGCGGTGCGGATCTGGGTGGGTAAAATTTAGCTTAAATTTGAAATCAACCACAAGACAAAAATACGAATAAAACATCAAATTTTGCAAGTTTCTCTCTATGTCCAAAAACAAAAACTAGAATAATATCGATTTTATAGATATTTAATGTGTCTGGGCGTAAAATAGATTTAAAATTTATTTTAGGAAAAAGAAAATGCAAAAGATAATTTTCTGCTTGGTTGCGGCGTGTTCTTTGGTCTGTGCTGCTACGTTTAACGAGGCGCAGATACGTGAATTTGAGCAAAAGTGCGAGGCCGGAGACGATATTATATGCGGTAGCGTCGGGATATCGTACTATATGGGCGATAACGGTTTTACGAAAGATTACGAAAAAGCCGTGAAATTTTTTGCGAAAGCTTGCGACGGAAATAACTACAAAACCTGCTCAAATCTCGGGTTTATGTATTCTACCGGCCAAGGCGTCGCCAGGGACTACGATAAGGCCGCGGAGCTATACCTTAAAGCTTGCGAGGGCGGAGACGTTTTTGGTTGCCAAAACGTAGGAGCCATGTATCTTAAGGGCCAGGGCGTAAAAGCAGACGCCATAAAAGGGTTAGGCTATATAAAAATAGCTTGCGATAAAGGACTTTGGGGTGCTTGCTCAAATTTTGCGCTTGCTAACGAGCTTATCGGTCAAAAAACCAAGTCGGAAGCATCTTTTAAAGCTGTCAAAGAATACTTTAAAAAAGCATGCGATCTGGGCAAAAACGACCGCAGCGCGCAGGTTATTGAGGAGCAAAAGAAGATATGGCTACAATCGTGCGAGAAATACGAGACTCTAAGAAAACAAAACTATTAAAATTTATCAAAAACTCCGTCTTGCTAAGGTCTCGGTAGACATCGTAAATTAACACTAAAACCTCGGTATCGTTAAAAATAGTTTAAATTTGGCATTTTCACAACATCGGTTTGTCGGGCTTAAATTTGCTTTGAATTTAAACTCTGTGCGGAGCAAAAACGCCGATAAAACGTCAAATTTATAGTCCGCACGACGAGTCGTCGCGGCAAAATTTAGCGAGCGCAAATCAAATCGCATCTGCCCAATTTCATCAAATCGGGCTAGTTTGTTTTTTACTCGGCGCAAAACCGAAGCTTTGAAACATAATCAAAAGTCCAAAAATATCGCGCCAAAAGCCGCAGAGGCAGCAAAAAGTAGGGCGCCAAAGCAAATCGTTGGGCTAAAGTCCATTGAATTTACGCTCTAAATTTGAGGGCTAGCGATTAAAGGCTGCGACAAAATCAAATTTCGGTAAGAAAATTTAACGAGAAATTAAAAAGCTACGCTAATAGTCCGGCGCCTTTGATCGCTTGGCTACGCTCTTTTGCGTATATGCGCTCGCCTCCTATGACGTCGTATTTCCAGATCGGAGCGTTAGCCTTAAAGTCCTCGACAAACTCGTTTATCAGCTGCAAGGCAACCTTTCTTTGTGGACTCACGACGCCTGCGACGTAGGAGCTCTCGTGCACCGGCACGTCTCCGCGAGAATGCGCGAAAAGCACGTATGCACCCAGATCCTTCGCCTTTTGCTCCCAGCCCGCTAGCCATTTGCGCAGGATCGGCTCGTAGATATCAAAGCTAAGCGCGCTGATGCCGCCTTCCTCGCGCACGATGCCAGTAAACGTGATGAGCGCGCCGCAGTTTTTGTCTTTAAACTCGTCGTACCAAGCGTTTGTGATCGCTTTAGCGTCAAGGCTTCCTTCAAATATCTGCATCTTAACCCCCACAAACCGGCGGTAAAATGGAAATTTTATCCCCGTCTTTTAGCGGCGCGTCAAGAGAGCTTGCGATCTCGTCATTTATGGCGACGGCGCAGATTTTTAGCCACTCGGACAGCTCCGCGTATTCGCCTAGTTTTTCTTTTACTTCGCTTAAATTTGCCGCTTCCAGCTTTAAATTATTCATCTTTATCGGGCCCAAAAACTCGATTTCTACCATAAATTTGCCTTTGAAATTAAATTTTTTTCTTGATTTTACTTAAAAAAATATTTAGATATACTTACGCCAAATTTTAAACGAAAGAGCCGTAATGAACGAAATCTTAAGCAAAATCAAAACGCCCGCCTACGTCTGCGAAGAGGCCAAGGTGCGCGCAAATCTCGAAATTTTAAAACGCGTCAAGGACGAAAGCGGCGCAAAGGTGCTAGTTGCCCTAAAAGGCTTTGCATTTAGCGGCGTGATGGGGCTTGTCGGCGAGTATCTAGACGGCGCGACATGCAGCGGCCTGCACGAGGCTAAATTTGCCGCAAAATACGTTCGTGGTGAGATACATACCTATTCGCCTGCATTTAAAGACGAGGACATAGATGAGGTGCTAGCGCTCTCAAAGCACGTGGTTTTTAACTCCTTTGCGCAGTGGGCTAAATTTAAAGAAAAAGCCCTATCTGCGGGCGTTACCTGTGGACTTCGCGTAAATCCCGAGCTCTCCGTAGCGCCGACTGACGCGTATAATCCGTGCGGTCGCTACAGCCGACTAGGTATCACGCGCGCAAATTTCGACGCTGACGCGCTTGATAGTATCACTGGGCTGCATTTTCACGCACTTTGCGAGGAGAGTGCGCAGAGCCTGGAGACCGTGCTGATGGCGTTTGAGGAGAAATTTGGCGAGTTTATCCCGCGTATGAAGTGGGTGAATTTTGGCGGCGGACATCACGTCACCAAAGAAGGCTACGACGTGGATCTGCTCATAAATTTGATCAAAAATTTCCGCGAAAAGTACGGCGTCGACGTCTATATCGAGCCAGGTGAAGCGGTGGGCTGGCAGACGGGATTTTTAGCTGCTTCGGTGCTTGATTTCGTACAAAACGAAAAAACTATAGCCATCCTGGACGTCTCGGCTGAGGCGCATATGCCAGATACTGTGCTGATGCCGTACCGACCGGCTGTGCGAGGTGAGAGCAAGGGTGGTAAATTTAGCTACCGTTTCGGCGGAAATACCTGTCTAGCGGGCGATATCGTGGGGCTTGATGCGGGTGAGCCCGAGTATAAATTTGACGCGCCGCTAAGCGTGGGCGATAAGGTGATCTTTGAGGATCAGATCCACTATACGATCGTTAAAAACACGACCTTTAACGGCATAAAGCTGCCCGATTTGCTCCTTTTAAAAGAAAACGGCGAGCTTGTTACCGTGCGGGAATTTGGCTTTGAAGAGTATGAGAGGCGAAACTAGATTTGCCTCCTGAAACTGCACCCTTTAGGGTGTAATTTTGACATTTTAGGGCGCCGTTTGTGGCTGTAAATTTAAATCAAATTTTACTTCAGGTTTCTGCCTGATATGCGCGTGCGCTAAACCCGTAGCTTTTCGGATTTAAATTTTGAAATTTAGTTTTATTGCCCATCAAATTTGTTGCAAATTTAATCCCAAACGAAGTTAAATTTATGATAAATAAAATCTAGCTTATATAAATGAATTAGTAGAGAGGATTATAAATTTGACCCCGATTTTGATAAAAAAGTGCCGCAACTGCCTAAAAATGCGTTGTTTTGACGCTAAGCTTGCATTACGTTATTTTTTGATATAATTTCACAAAAATCCGCAAAATTTAGCCTTTGGCTGGATGCCGACCACAACGAGCTTTTTAAGGCGGAAAACAAAACCAAAGGGAGATAGCATGACGAGAATTTTTAGTTTGCTTTCGGTTTTCGCCTGTTGGGCCTTCGCTATCGAGGCGAGTCCTAGCACGAACCAGTACCAGAGCAATATCTGGGCTGCTGGTAGAATCGAGAACATTAAGCCTTACGAAGACGGTTTGGGGCCGATTTTCACGTTTCTTCAAGGCAACGACTACTTCGCGATAGCGGCCTTGTCGCTTATTTTGGCTGTTATCGGCGCGTTCGTTCTGCACTTTTTGATCATCGGACCAAAACACTTCAGTCACGACGGCAAAAAGGTCTATGCGTTTAATATGATAGAGCGCGTATCTCACGGCGCTGCAGCGATCGCATGGATAGTACTCATACCGACCGGCGTCATCATGATGTGGGGCGCAGAGCTTGGCGGAGGCGCGTTTGTTAGATTTTGCAAAGACATCCACGGATTAGCGACGATTTTATTTGCCGTTTCAGTGCCTCCGATGCTGATAGCTTGGACGGTTAGGATGCTACCTGCGGTTTATGATATCAGATGGATGATGATCATCGGCGGATATCTATCAAAGGTTAAACGTCCAGTACCTGCGGGTAAATTTAACGCTGGCCAAAAAGCGTGGTACTGGGTGGCTATCCCTGGCGGTATCGTGATGATACTAACGGGTGCTGCGATGTTTTTCCTTGACTTTAGAGCCCCAGACGTTGCGAGCTGGCTTGGCGTATCGCAGATCGAAATTTTAAGAGCTTCTGCACTAATTCATAGCGTGCTTGGCATCGTGTGTGCAGTATTTTTCCTAGTGCACATCTACATGGCGGCCATCGCTATCCACGGCGCTATCTGGTCGATGATAACTGGCTACAAAGAAGAAGAAGAGGTTTACGTACTTCACCACTACTGGTACCAAGAGCTTATCTCTAAAAACAAAATCCCCGTATCTGAATACGAAAAAACTTATCCAAAATTAAAATAATAAAAAGGGAGAAATTTTTCTCCTTTTTTTGCTTCAGAGGCGAGCTTGCAAGCCGCCTTTTATACGAAATTTAAAATCTTTTAGATAAAATTCTCCTCAGACTTCAGGTTGAAGAGTAATAAATTTAAGGAAAAATCATGCAAATCGATTGTAGAAATTTGGCTTGCCCTGAGCCTGTTATCAAGACTAAAAATGCGCTTGAGGGATTAAAAAACGGCGAAAAGCTTGAGATTTTAGTAAATTCAATCGCACCAAAAGAAAACATAAGCCGCTTTTTGAGAAACCAAAACGTCGAATTTAGCGTAGAGCAAAACGGCGCCGAGACAAAAATCACCGCCGTTAAGGGCGAATCAAAGCTTGAGCTAGCTAATTTTGACGAATTCGTCTGTGAAATCACGCCAAAGAATAAAAAAACAGCCATTTATCTAAACGAAGAATACGCCGGAAGCGGCAACGTGGGCGTTAGCTTGCTAGCTAAATTTTTAGGCGCGCTTTTGCAAGTAGATAATAAACCAGAATACGTCCTTTGCGTAAACAATGCCGTTAAAATGACGACGAACCGCGCTCATCCGAGCTTTAAGCCGCTTAAAGATTTGGAGGCTGCGGGCGTTAAAATTTTAAGCTGCGGTAGCTGCCTAGAGGCGTACAAGCTTGTAAGCGATCTAAGTATCGGTGAGATGTCAAACGCCTACGAAGTCATGCAAATTTTAACTACGCACGAGCAAATCAAACTATGATTTATAACGACAAACGTCTCACGAAATTCGTCCGAGCGGCGGGTTGAGCGGCCAAGCTTGACCCGTCGGGTCTAAACAAAACTATCGGCGATTTAAATTTAGCTCACCCAAATTTGCTCTCAAATATCGGCACGAACGAAGATGCGAGCGTCTTTAAGATCACGGACGACATCGCGCTCGTGCAGACGCTAGACTTTATCACGCCGGTGGCGGACGATCCGTTTATATTTGGCCAGATCGCGGCTGCAAACAGCCTAAGCGACGTATTTGCGATGGGTGGCAAGGTACTAAACGCGCTAAATATCGTCGGTTTTGATAGCTGCAACCTGAGCGGCGAAATTTTGGGCGAAATTTTGCGCGGCGGGCAGGACAAAGTCGCCGAATGCGGCGGCGTGATAGTCGGCGGACACACGATAGAAACGCAGCAGATGTATTACGGACTCAGCGTCACGGGCGTCGTTTCGCCAAGCTCCTTTTGGTCAAACAACACTGCGCGAGAGGGAGACGCGCTCATACTCACAAAACCGCTGGGAACGGGCATTTTAAGCACGGCGATCAAGGCCGATCTACTAAATTTAACCCAAATCGAGCAGGCAGTTGAGACGATGCGGCAGCTAAATTTCTATGCCGTGGACGCGCTAAAAGGCATCAACGTAACGGCGGCGACCGACGTTACAGGATTTGGCTTTTTGGGGCATTTAAGCGAAATGCTAAACGACAAAATCGGCTTTGAAATTTACGCGGATAGCGTGCCAGCGATAGCGGCGGCGCGTGAGTTTGCCGATATGGGTATCATCCCTGAGGGCAGCTACAAAAACCGCGAATTTGCGAGTAAATTCGTTAGCGGCGAGGCAGATATATTGCTCTACGACGCGCAGACTTCTGGCGGATTACTGCTAGCAGTGCCGCAAAGCGAGGCAAATTTGGCTCTATCTCGCTTAAAAGAGGTGGGTTATGAGAGCTCGGCAGTCGTGGGGATAGCTAAAAAGCGCGGCGAATACGGTATAAATTTACGGTAATCGAGCTTTAAATTTTGACTCGCAAATTTAATCAAATTTGATAGGTTTAAATTTGGTCAAATTTGAAATAGCAGATTAAAACGGCAAGCCCATCAAATTTATTTATATAAACCGGCAAAGCCCCCAAGCTTATAAATTTAGTCAAATTTGAGCCGTCTAAAATACGAAAAAGCTAAAATTCTTAAAAATAAACTTTAACTAAAATAAAAAATCATAGCAAAATAAAACAGTAAATTTGCGCGTAATCCCGTGTTCAAATATCCGTAAATTTAGCTATTTGTTCGCAAACTAAATCTGTCAAATTCCCAAAATATCTCTCCAAATTTTTAAGCAATATGCAATGTATTATCAAAAATATTCCGTATTTTAGGCGATAATATAAAAGAATTAAATTAAAATCACTACCTAATCTTAATGACACAAAGGGGATAAAATGGAATTTTTATCGTTTCTCTTTTTAGCTATAGCCGTTTTTATAGCTTGGAAAAAGCCTGAAAAAGAGGGCTTGGCGTTTAGCGCATTTGCCGTAGGAACGGTGATATGCTTTATCATGTTTTTCATCGCCAGCTGGACGTCCCTGCTGCCTTACGCGGCGTACTAGGAGGGCCAGATGAGCTTTTTTAACGAGAAAAATTTCGACTTTATCATGGCTAGCGCGGTCTTGCTCGTGCTTGCTATCCCTGTCGGTATCGCAAATATCTATCTTGGCTACGTCATCGGCGAGGGCCCTTGCACGCTTTGCTGGTGGGAGCGTATCGGCATGGTCGTAGTCGGCGTCGCGGGCATCTTGATACTGCGCTACGGACTAAAGGCGCGCTACATAGCCGCCGTGCTTTTTGGCGCTGCGTACGGCATTTTATGACGCTAAGGCACGCGAGCTTTAGCTTGTATAGAGACGTAGGCATGGGCTTTGGCGGCGATATATTCGGCGTGCACCTATACGTGGGGCATTTTGGTGTACTGGGTCGTGGTTGTAGCGATGGGACTTATGATGCTTTTTGCCAAAGACAAGGTCGTCTCGGACGATATTTCGCGCTCGGACACTAGGATAAAGCCTCTTAGCGCGTATTCAAAATTCGTGATCGCATTAAGCCTTTTTGTAATCCTATCAAATGCTGTTCAGGCGCTAATCTCAGCAGGCATCCCTCCGTATAGCGGCAAGGGCGATCCTGAGCGTATCAGCCTAAATAACACTTGGACCTCAGGCGTTTGGAAAAGGTTTGAAAAGCCGTTTTCATTTGTCGGTGTAAACGCCGTCGAGGATCCGTTTATAGCGGGCGAGCCTAAAGATATAAGCGTCAAATTTAACTCCGATCCAAGTGCTGGCGCATTTACGGACGTAGAGCCTACGCTTAGCGTGAAAAACAGCTTCCCGCTTCCTTTTGAGGCAAAAGGGATTTTTGGCAAAGGCGTAACGAGCGAACTTGCGTATAACGCTAAAAATGATACTTTTGGCATCTCAAACACCGAAGGCGGAGTTTATTTTACGGATGCGAATTTTAAAGAGATCGCTCACGCTATCATCGACAAGCCAAACGGCCGCAATATCAAAAAGGCGTCGCATCGACATTCGTTGGCGATATGCTGGTGACTACGGGCTTTAACAAAACGACATTTGCTGTTAAACCTGTCCAAAATGTGGACGCGTATCACGAGTGGAGATACTTTAGAGAGTAGCGGCGGACTCGAGTCTGCGTGGAAATTTGACCGTCCGGCGCTTTTAACGATAAGGGCAAAAAAACAATACGTCCTAACGCTCGCAAAAGACCCGCAAAGCACCTATATGTATATGATCACGGTGCCAAACGAGCGCGCTAAGAACATGATCCTCATAAAAGTCGATAGCAAAGACAAGATGCTAAGCGGCGAAACCATCGTGACCTCGAGCCTCGCGCTAAAAGATAAACGCGATCTAAAAGACTACTACATAACGGCCGGCGATATCGCGGGCGGTAAATTTTTGGCCTACTCCAAAAACTACAACACCTTGCTCGTGATCGATCTTGCCGACGCAAAGGTAACTGACGCCTACGCAATGCCGCAAATAGGCGATATCTCTGGGCTAGCGATAAAGGGCGGTAGCATCTACGCTCTAGCTCATAAAGACGGCAAAGTAAACGTCGTAGAGCTAAACAATCCTCTGGGCGAGTAAATTTAACCCAGGCCAACGCAAATTTGTCCGTTTCTCGCGGGCGAGTTTGCCTATATCCTAAATCCTCTTTAAGCTTAAATTCGGTCAAATTTTATATAATTTGGCGTAACCATAAAAACCAAAGGAGCGAAAATGAATTTTTTAGAATCTATGAAATTTCGTCATGCGTGCAAAGTTTTTGACGAAAATAAGAAAATCAGCGCGGGCGAATTTGACTTTATTTTGGAGGTGGGCAGGCTAAGTCCTAGCTCGACGGGGCTCGAGCAGTGGGACTTTTTAGTCGTGCAAAACGAGCAGCTCAGGCAAAAGATCCGCGAAGCCTCGTGGAATCAAGTGCAAATCACCTCTTGCTCGCATTTACTAGTCATCCTTGCTAAAGTAGCTGAGGTAAAAAGCGTGGGCGAATACGTAGAGAAAATGATCGACCGCCGCGAAGACAAGGCACCTGATATGATCGGCGACAGGAAGAAATTTTACGGCGATTTTTTAGAGGGACGCTTCCATCGCGATGACGAGCTAGTCTATCACTGGTCAAGCAAGCAGTGCTATATCGCGGCGGCAAATATGATGACCGCTGCGGCAAGCCTGGGTATCGACAGCTGCCCGATCGAGGGCTTTGATGC
>CAURMS010000009.1:0-15208 GCA_963526085.1 uncultured Campylobacter sp.
GTTACATACTATGTGTATGCGCCCTCGCTCGGCTAATTTCCGCCTCGTCTCCTCGTAGCGAAGTCTCGTTACGAGCGCTTGCGCGAAGTAAAAAGAAAAAATACTTCACCCTAAATTTTACGGTCAGATTTTATCAAATTTAGTTTTAAATCGCGACGCTTATAAATGCCAAATTTGACTCCTAGCCCGCGACGCTTTGTTCAAAGAGCAAAGCTATGTCGCCACATCTCACGTGCAGTGGGGCTGGAGAGGGCTTGGGAGAGGGTCTGCCTTCGGTAGTTGCGAGTGCGTAGCACGACGCAAAGGAAAAGGGCGCTCTACTTAGCTTCACTACGTTAGCTACCGTCGCCCTATGGGCTTGAGACCGCTTTGCTCGTAGCTGCAAGCAGACCGTAAGTAGAAACCCCTTCCGCCGTCCAAGAAAAAAAAGCTTAAAGCTAAAATTTACCATTCTATCGCACTACAATAGCAAATTCAACCCCAAATTTAGCCATCAAATTTACAGCAAAATAAGCGACGCAACCCAAACCGTTGCCATACCAACGATACCCATTATAAAGGTAAGCATCGTCTGAGTCTTGTAGCCCTGCTCCGGCGACATCTTGCTAAAGTTCGTAACGACCCAGAAGTAGCTATCGTTAGCGTGCGAAACGGTCATCGCGCCCGCGGCGATCGCCATCACCGTTAGCACCGCGCCCATCTCGCTAGTTAGCCCCAGCGCGCTCATCATCGAGCCGCTATCGGTGAAAAGCCCCATGATAGAGGCTGTCGTAGTGAGCGCAACGGTCGAGCTGCCCTGAGCGGTCTTGATGATAGCCGAGATAACAAACGGGAAAAATATACCAACGGTGCCGATGAGATGGGCGTTTACCTTCATAAACTCGACAAATCCGGCTTTAGCGATAACGTTGCCAAGCACGCCGCCCGCAGCCGTGATGAAAAGGATCGGTCCGACGATCTTTAGCGTTTCGTTGGTCATGAGGTTAAATTCGCCCAGTTTGCCCGTTTTAGCCAGCAATATAACAGCAAATAGCACGCCCACGCCAAGCGCGATGATCGGGTTGCCTAAAAATAAAACGAAATTCGCAAACGAGCCTTTTAGCTTTAGTATCGAGACGACCGAACCCAGAGCCATCAGCAAAATCGGCATAAAAATCGGTGCCAAGCTCAAAAACGCGCAAGGCAGCTTGCCGTGCTCTTTGATGATCTCGTCGTAGCTTTTGCCGACGTCTGCGAGATCCTCTTTTAGGCTAACTTTTGCGCCGATGGTTTTAGCAAAAAGATAGCCCGCAATGAGAACCGGTATCGAAACGACAGCACCCACGGCGATGACTAGTAGCAGGTTGTGCCCTACGCCCACGAGTCCTGCGGCCGCTATCGGACCCGGTGTCGGCGGTATAAACACGTGCGAGGTGTATAGGCCGCACGAGAGCGCGACCGCCATAGCTACGGGGTTGGCGCCGATTTTTTCCTTTATCGCGCGGCGGATCGGATCGAGTACGACGAAGCCGCTATCGCAAAAGACCGGGATACCAACGATCCAGCCCATGATGAGCATGGCTAGCTCGGGGCGCTTGTCGCCTACGCAACGCACGACCATATCGGCTAGCTTTAGCGCCGCGCCCGTCTTTTCCAGCGCCATACCGATGAGCGCGCCCAGGATGATGACGATGCCTATGCTTTTAAATATCCCGCTAAATCCCTCTCCGATGATCGCGGGAACCTTGACCAGGTCGATGCCAGCGACGACGGCTAGAGCTAGCGAAACGAGCATGATCGCTATAAAGGGGTGAACCCCGAACTTAGAAATCAACACGATCATAACGACGACCGCGATAACGAAGCAGACGATGAGAGCAATACCGCTCATAACAGCTCCTTTCGGATAAAATTTTTGCCTAGCGCAATATTACCGAAATTTGTTTTTAAAATATCTAAATTAGGTTTGAAATTTTAGTTTTATTTTATAAAACGGGTGAATTTGACGGCCGATTACTTTTGCGGTAAGTGTACGGGCAGCTTTGGCGCGGTTAAATTTTGTTTTGAATTTAGGTTCGAATTTGGAGCAAATTTATCACAAAAAATAACTTGCGAGGTTAAATTTGCGATATTATAATTCGTAAAACAAGCGTCAAATTTGACTACTAGCGCTTGCCGAAGCTCAAATTTAACTCCGCCTTAAGCCTTACGGCACTATGATTTTATCATTGATTTGCAAAAGATGCGAAGCGGTTAAATTTAAAACAGTTGCGGGTTTTATTGACCCGCATATTTTAGGCACGAGGCAAAAACATACCGTCTCCGTTTTGCCGACAACTAAAAAGGATACGATATGGGCATGATAATCTTACTTTTCTACATTATTCCTTATATGGCCGTTAGCGCTGTCATTATGCTTATTACCGTAAAATATATTAAGAAAAATTGGATCAGAGGCATTGTAGCGGCCGCGCTATTTTTAATCCCCACTTACGACATCATCATCACAAACATTCTTGGGGCGTATTACTGCACTACGACTCCAAAAGCCTTTATAAAGGAGACGGTAGAGTATCCGCAGAGTATTTATTTTGAGGATAATGTTTTTAACGGCTTTAACGAGCAGGATATAGAATATATGATGAATAACTACCTTGACGGCATTCATCTAAAAACTTTGGCTTTAAATTTACCCGACGGAAACGTAGCCATATATCATTACGAAAAAAATCAAGACGATTCCGACATGATAGTAAAAGTGGTAAAGAAAGAACTTGGACATAAGACGTCGCACTATGATGATATAAGAGCTAGAATCATAAAAATAATCGACTCGAATAAAATCATAACTACGAAAGACAAGATGCCTAAGATGAACTATACAGTCCTATATGACAAGGTAAGTTTAAATCGGTTCGCTTCTAAATACTTTCACTCCGACACAATGAGAATCATAGACAATAAAACAAATGAAACTATTGCTTTTCAACAGAGATGCTTTATGTTTAAGAGGTTAACCGATTATAGTGCTGGCGAGTATAGCGGAAAGTATATATGCGATGATAAAAGAATTTCTTTAGTTATGAACACTTTTCCAAAAATGGATTTAAATATAGGATACGTGTTACTAAATTTTGATGCGAGATTTAAAAATTACTTTAAAGGAGAATAAAATGAGAGCAGAAGAGAAAATATTACGCTCGCCACAAAAGACTCAAGAAGCGCCACAAACAGACGATTAAAATTAACATCCGACTCTCGACTCAAGATTTATTTGGCAAAGCCGAGTCGATAAATTTAATTGACAAATTTAGCAAACAGTCCGTACTTATCCGCCAAAAGATAAAGTCCTAAAAATAGCGCGGCGTATAAAACTGTTTTAAATATTTTTAGCAAGGCGTGCAAATTTGATCCTTTTGCTTCGTTAAATTTGCGAAATCTTAGCCAAAGGGCGGTTAAATTTGAGTGAAATTGGAAGGGAAATTTGGAAAATGCGGGAGAAATTTAAATCAAGGTAAATTTGACTAAATTTGAAAGAATAAGGCAAAACTCGGTAAATTTGGGAAAATTTGAAATAAAAAGAGAAAATTTAGCCGAAAAGCTCGGCTAAATTTGACAAATTTTAGTGCAAGCTCTCGATATAGCTAAGTGCGCTAAGGGCCGCTACTGCGCCGTCTCCTGCGGCTACGATGACTTGTTTTGGCGCGTCTTTTCTGATGTCACCCGCGGCAAATAACCCCGGCACGCTAGTTTGCATCTTTAGATCGACGCTTACTTGGCCGCCGTCCTCGGTTTTGCATACGAATTCGCCGTTTTCTTGGCGAAGGACGTCGTTGTTTACGTTAAGCCCGACGAATACGAAAACGCCAGGTACTTTTAGATCGCGCTCGCCATCTTTTGTGTTTATGATTAGACCGGCAAGACCTGCTTTGTCGCCGTAAGCTTGCTTTATCGTGGCGCTCGTGATAAACTCGATCTTGGCGTTAGCGCGAGCCTTTTCTAGCGTGACGGGTGCTGCGCGAAACTCGTCTCTGCGGTGGATGATGTAGACGCGCGAGCAGATGTTGGCTAGATACAGAGCCTCCTCGATCGCCGTGTCGCCGCCGCCTAGAACCGCGACCTCTTTGTTTTTATAGAAAAATCCGTCGCAAGTCGCGCACGTGCTCACGCCTCTGCCGAAAAACTCGTCCTCGCCCGCAAAGCCTGCGCGGCGCGGAGTGGAGCCGGTGGCTACGATGACTGCTTTAGCATGCTCTTCTTTGCCGCCTTCAAGCTTGACCGTGAAGCTGCCGTCGGCGTTTTTCATAACGCGCTCGACGCCCGCCATCTCGTGCTTTAACCCAAAATGCGTGCACTGCGCGACCCACGTACTCATGAAGTCTATGCCGCTCTCGCCGGGAGCCTTTTGGCCGGGATAGTTTTCTATCTCCGAGCTGCCCGTTATCTGGCCGCCTGGCATTCCTTTTTCAAACATTACGACGTTTTTTAGCCCGCCGCGAGTGGCGTAAAGTCCCGCGCTAAGTCCGGCGGGACCGCCTCCGATGATTGCTAAATCTAACATATTTTTTCCTTTAAATTTTATTTATTTTCGAATCTTGTTTATAAACGCCGCCCTTTTGCGCCTTTAGCTCCACGCTTGCGGGCAAAGCCGTGATATTTAGGACGTGCATCAGCTTTAAAATCGTATTTATATCCGAAGCGACGAAATTTATATTTCCCTCGCTGGGCGCGCGTTTTTGGAGTAAATCCACGGCGACGATTTTTAAATCCTTGCTTGAAGTTTTTAAAATTTCCTTCCAATCTGATTGGTTGGAGCTAAAAACCACGAGTAAAAATTTATCGTCTTGCGGTGCGAAAATTTGAGCCTGTTCGTAAAAAATCAGCTCGTTAAAATTTACGAATTTATACTGCGAAAATCTATAATTATTGTAAGCAAATACGCCTGCTACCAGCGCTGCACCGATAAAGGACGCAAAAACGGAGGTAAGAGGAAGCAGGCTTCCTCCTCGTCTAAAAACCATTAAAGAAGCGAATTTATCTTATCGGATAGGACTTGCTTTGATTGCGCGCCTACTAGCTGATCGACTAGCTCTCCGTTTTTGAAAAACAAAATCGTAGGGATCGAGCGGATGCCGAATTCTACGGCTAGGTCTTGCACCTCGTCGGTGTTTACTTTGCAAATTTTAGCTTTGCCCTCAAACTCCTCAGCTAGCTCGTCGATAACCGGAGCAAGCATACGGCAAGGTCCGCACCAAGGCGCCCAAAAATCTACTAGCGCGACGCCCTCTTTAGCGACGTCGAAATTCGCAGTTGTTAGTTCTATGTATTTTCCCATTTTATTCTCCTTTTTAAAGATAGTTGTAATTATACACGAAAGTATTTAAATTTTAGCTAAATAAGAATTTTTACAAACTAATATTTTCTATCCACTTTATCTCGCTCTTTTTTATCGTGATCAAATCGACCTGAAAATCGGCGTTAGCGCCGTTTTGTAGCAGATAAAAATCGATAGTTTTTAAAATTTTATTAAATTTAGCGGGCGTGAGGCGATACTCTGCCTCGTAGTCGCCCTGTGTGGCTTTGATTTCAACGAAGCGCAAGATGCCGTCTTTTTTAGCGATGACGTCGATCTCGCCGAATTTGGAGCTAAAATTTCTAGCAAGTATCTCGCAGCCGTTTTTTAGCAAAAACTCGCAAGCCAGTTCCTCCGAGCTCTTGCCGAAAAGATACGCCCTAAGCCCCAAATTTTACTCTTCTATCCTCATCATAAAAGGCTTTTCTTTTACGAACTCTTGCTCTTGCAAAATTTCCATAGTGCGTCTCACGTCCTTTTCCACGCTCGTGTGCGTCGTGAAAAATAGCGTCGCATACGGACTTTCGTCCTTTGGTTTTTGCAGCAGGCTATCGATAGAGAGGTTATTTTCGCTCATTAAATTCGTGATTTTAGCCAGTACGCCGACCTTGTCCTCGACTCTAAGTCTAAAATAATACTTCGTGCGAATTTCGCTCGGATCTAGGAGCTCAAGCGCGTTTAGCTCAAACGGCGCCTTGTAGCCTAGCATCGGGGATTTGCCGTCTCTGGCGATGTCAATGAGATCGCTGATGACCGAGCTCGCTGTCGCAGGACCGCCAGCGCCTGGACCGTAAAACATCGTCTCGCCGACTGCGTCGCCCACTACGCTCACGGCATTTGTCACGCCGTCTGTTTTAGCTATCATTTTGTCTTTTGGTACGAGTGCGGGATGCACGCGCAACTCGACCTTGTCACCCGTTTTTTTAGCGATGGCAAGCAGTTTGATGACGTACTCGAAATCGTTAGCGAAAAAGATATCCTCGGGCGTGATGCCTTCGATGCCTTCTATCAGGATGTCTTCGGGGTTGCCGTGTACGCCGTATGCGATGCTGGCTAGGATCAGTAGCTTGTGCGCCGCGTCAAAGCCTCCGACGTCAAATGTCGGATCGGCCTCGGCATAGCCTAGTTCTTGGGCTTTTTTTAGCGCGTCCGTGAAATTTGACCCCTTGCTCATCATCGAGGTTAAGATATAGTTGCTCGTGCCGTTTAAAATCCCGTTGATGCTTAGGATGTGGTTTGCGCTAAGGCCCTCGCGAAGGGCTCTGATGATAGGTATGCCGCCCGCGACGCTAGCCTCGAAGCCAAACGGCGTGTTTTGCGCTAAATTTTGCAAGGCGTAGCGGTGATAGGCTAGTAGCGCCTTGTTTGCGGTTACGACAGCTTTTTTGCGCTCTAAAATTTTGCTGACGACCCTAAAAGGCTCCCCTACGCCGCCCATAAGCTCGACGAAAACATCGATATCGTCGCGTTTTATGACGCTATCTATATCGTCCGTGAGTGGGATGGCGACATCTCTTTTTTTGCTTAAATTTCTAACGACGCCGATGACCGGAACTATCTCCTCGCCGCATCTTGCCGCGATCAGTTTTTTGTTTTGGAGTAAAATTTTAGCTACGGCTTCGCCGACGGTGCCGACGCCTAAAATGGCTATATTCATGCAAATTCTTTCAGATATTTTTTGACGTTTCGCGCTGCTTGGCGGATGCGATTTTCGTTCTCGATGAGAGCAAGGCGCACGTAGTCGTTGCCGCCCTCGCCAAAGCCGATACCTGGGCTCACCGCGACGCTTGCTTTGGTAAGTAGCTGCTTTGAAAACTCGAGACTGCCGATGTTTCCGACTTGCGGCGGGATTTTTGCCCAGATAAACATACTCGAGCTTGGCTTATGCATCTCCCAGCCGGCACTTGCAAAGGCTTCTAGCATCACGTCGCGGCGTTTTTCGTAAATTTGACGGATCTCCTCGACACAGCTTTGATCGCCGTCTAGCGCGACTGTGGCGGAGACTTGGATCGGGGTAAACATACCGTAGTCTACCCATGATTTTATCTTTTTAAGAGCGGCGCAAAGGCGCTTATTTCCGCATAAAAATCCTACGCGCCAGCCCGCCATATTGTAGCTTTTTGATAGCGTGTAGCACTCTACGGCGACGTCTTTTGCACCTTCTACTTCAAAAATGCTTGGCGTCTTGTATCCGTCAAAAGTAAGGTCGGCGTAGGCGATGTCGGAGATCACGTAAAAGCGCTCTTGTTTACTCATCGCGACTAGCCGCTCGTAGAAGCTCTTTTGCACGGTTACGGTCGTCGGATTGTGCGGGAAATTTACGACGACGTATTTAGGTTTTGGCGAGCTTGAGCGGATCGTGTGAAGCAGGTCTTCGAAAAATTTATTTTCGTCAAGCTCAAATTTGTCGTTGTATTTTAGAGGCATCTTCGCCACGCTACCGCCGGCAAATAAAAACGCCTGCGTGTGGATCGGATATGCGGGATCCGGCACTACAGCGACGTCGCCTGGGTTTATCACAGCTTGGGCTAGGTGCACAAAGCCCTCTTTACTGCCCATAACCGCGACGGCTTCTGTGTCGGGATCTAAATTTACGCCATATTTGCGCTTGTACCAGTTGCATATAGCTAGGCGCAGTTTGTAGATGCCAGCACTTGCTGAGTAGCCGTGGGTTTTGTCTTTTTGCGCGCTTTCGCAGAGTTTATCGACGATGTGCTGAGGCGTGCGACCCTCCGGGTTTCCCATCGAAAAGTCGATGATATCTTCGCCCGCTCGGCGTGCCGCCATTTTTATCGCGTTCACCTCGGCAAATACGTAGTTTGGAAGTCGTTCTATGGTATTAAATCTAATCTCGTCAAACATAAATTTCTCCTTATTCTAGGTAGATTTTGAGTCCTCGTTTGATATTTTCTAGACTGACCGCATCGTCGATCATTATGTATTTTGCATTTTGAGGGAGCGATACTTTTAGGCTATTTACGGCCTTGTTGCTTTGCTTTTCGTCGATCAAATTTAGATTTTTATCCAAAATTCTCACGACGGCAGACCAGCGATCCTCTGCGCTAGCGCTTATGACTGCGCTTTTTGCGCCGCTAATATCGATGAGATAGGGCTCAAGCGGCTTTGAGAGCTGGACTTCTTGCGAAAACTGAACGGGAGTTTGATTTATAGATGAATTTGACGCGTCGATAACGTACTCGTAGGATAGCTCGCCTGGTCTATTTATGTCTGTTATCTCGGTGCCGCTTTCTTTAAGTGCGGTGTAGAGCGAGCCAGGATCTGGGATAAATTTGGTATCTATCGTCACACCCCAAAGAGCGCCGCCGGCGTTAGAAAATTCGTTCGTTAGGATATTGTTGTAGCCAAGGCCGTTGAGAGCATCTTTTGCGATTTTCATGATAAGTAGCGGGTTGTTTTGGCGCGAGATAAATTTGATGTTTACCTTGACGTTTTGCTTATAGGATAGACGCAGGAGCGAATTTGACTTTAAAACGTTTGAAATTTTAGCGATATCGGGTTTGCCGCTTGCATTTAGATACGCCGAGCCGTCGCCAAAGAGCTGAGTCGCTTTTGCGCTATTTTGACCCAGCAAGCCGCCTGCTATGTCCACTACGCTGCCCGCAAGGCAAAAAGCCGCGCTAACAGCTAAAAGTATGAGCTTTTTTACCACGATTTGCCCTTATTTAGAGCTACAAATTCGTCGTATGTGAGCGGCGTAACTTTATCTTTTTCGACCAAAAAGCGCTTTGGATTATCGCCGCTAAATTTGATATTTTGATCGCCGATTTCTAAATTTATCTCTCCATGTCCTGTGACGATGAGTTGTTTTTTGCCTATTTCGATAGACACGGCATTTGAGGCATTTTGAGATTTCTTTTTGTTGTCGTCCAAATTTATCACGCCGAGCCAAACTTTTCTGCGCGGAACGACTTTTATCTCGCTTAGTCCGTTTAGTTGGTATACATCGCCGCTTTTAGGCGTTACTTGGACTGCGGTGGATGCATTTTCGTCGGTCAAATTTGAAACTTGCTCGCTTTGCAAATTTTGACTTACGTTTTGCTCTGCGGGTTTTGATTGTGTGCCTGTAGAAACCGTCACGTTAAACTCTGGCAAGGGTTGCTCTACTTGGGTAACGGCAAAATTTGAAGCGTTCTCTTCGATTTTATTTATCTCGTCTTCTTGCTTAGGGGCAGAGGAGACACTTATCGTGATATTTGCGTCTTTGATAGAGTCTAAATTTTTAGTCGCCTGTTGCACTACGTTTGTATCGGAGTAAGTCACGCTTTTGTTTTTGTCCTCAAAGAAACTCGAGAGGTCGCCGATGTATTTTTGAGGCTCGAAAAAGTAAATTAAAGCGCCGATCGCGCAAATAGCGATGATGCCGCCCAGCATACCGCCGTAAGACGATTTATCGTTTGCGGTATAGGCCGGAATTTTAGGCGATATGGTTATGGTTTTGTGCTTTAACTCGCTCTCGTGCTCGGCCATGAACGTCTCGTATTCTCGCATCCACGACGAAAAGTCGATATCAAGCTCGCGCTCCAGAATTTTAACAAAACCCTTGACGTTAAAACGTGCCAACTTTTCAAAATTTTTATCGGCGATATAGCCCAGATATTCTGCCTCGATGTGCGTTCTTCTGGCGACCTCGCTAAGCCCTAATTCTTTTAGCAAACTTATGTCATTCATTTATAATCCTATCGCAAAGTATGGCAAACGCAGCCGAGACGTTTAGGCTGTCCCAGTCGTTTTTCATTTTTATTCCTACTATTTCGTCGCTTTTGGCGAGGACTTTTTTGTGTAAGCCTTCGCCCTCGCTACCCATCACGAGCGCGACTTTTTGGTTAAATTTGACCTCGTGAGCGTTTTTGCCGCCGCTTGCCGTGGCGTAAATTTTAAAACCGACCTGTTTTAGTTCGTTTAGCAAGCTAAGACCATCTTCAACAAGAGCGATATTTGCCTCGTAGGCCGCTCCGCTACTAGCTCGCAGCACGCCTTCCATCGCCAAATTTTTAGCGACGACTACGATACCCCCGCAGCCTAGCGCATGCGCCGTTCGGACGATGGCTCCGATGTTTCCGACGTCGCTAAGTCCGTATAAAACCACTATAAAATTTTGTTTTTTTATCTCGTCGATACTTTTAAACTCAAACTCCTCAACTTCGGCTAAAAAGCCTTGGTGATTGCCGCCGTGTGCGAGAGCTTGGGCTTTTTGATTATCAACGCGCTTTATCGGCGCGCCGACACCTACGATCTGCGAAAATAGCGCGTTGTCGCACTCTTTGGCGAGATAGACCGTTTTGACGCTTTTTTTGTAGTTTTTTATGATGTGCAAAAATAGCTGTTTTCCGTATATTATCATCGTCTGATGATAACTAAAAATGGGTAAAATTTAGCTAAATTTGGGGTAAATTTGTAGCTTGTTTAAGTGTGTCTGTGAGTTTTAGTGTGTGAGTTCGGAGTAAATTTCTTTGGCGTTTCGACCTGTGATTTTGGCTAGCAGTTTAGACTTGGCTTTGGGCGAAATTTCAAGTTCCAAAATATCGTTTTGAGTGATTTTCTCAAAGGTAAAATTTGGATTTTTCTGCACGACGACGCACCACTCGCCGCTTAAATTTGCCTCTTGTAGCTTTTGTGCGAGTTCGCTTGCCGTGGCTCTAAATTTTGTTTCAAATTTTTTCGTCGCCTCTTTTATGGCAAAGATTTCTCTATTTGGTTCAAGCTTGGCAAAGTCTAAAATAAGCGAAAGTATGCGTTTTGGACTTTCGTAGATGACTGCCGGGAAGGGCGAATTTAGAGCATTTTGGACAGCTGCGGCTCGCTCTTTGCCATTGTTTGGTAAAAATCCTAGAAAGCAAAATTCTTTCTCACAAAGTCCGCTAGCGACGACGGCCAAAAGCGCGGCGTTTGATCCGCTTAATACTTCGTATGCGATACTGTTTTTTATAGCAAAATTTACGAGCGCAGTTCCCGGATCGCTAATGCCCGGCATGCCTGCATCGCTTAAAAACGCTACGTTTTTATCAAAAATCTCAAGCTCGATTTTAGGTAAAATTTCATCTTCGTTATGCGTGTGTAGCGAGATAAATTTTTGGATATTTATATTTGCGTCAAAACGCGTATTCAGCAGATTTATGAGGGATTTTGCGACTCTGGTATCTTCGCAAAAGAGTATCTCGCATTCGCGCAAAACGCTCAAAGCGCGAAGCGAGATATCGCTTAAATTTCCTATCGGCGTAGGAACGAAATATAGCAAAGGATTATTTTAAGTTATATTTTTTCTTAAATTTATCGACGCGGCCCGCGCTATCTACGATCTTTTCGCTGCCCGTAAAAAACGGATGGCACTCTGAGCAGATATCCACTCTGATTTCGCTTTTGTTTGACTTCGTAATGAAGGTGTTGCCGCAAGCGCAAGTTACTTTGCACTCAACAAATTCCGGATGAATTTCTTTTTTCATTTTTTGTCCTTTTATCGTCTGATTTTTTAATTTTCATTTAAAGTAAGGCGAGATTATACAAAAAACTTCGTAAAAAATCAAATTTAAATCAAAATTTTAGCCGCTATGCCTAAAATAGCCGTTTGCGAGCGCAAAATATTTTTTGCTCTTAGTCCGTATTTTTTAGCGACTACTTCTCGCTCGCTCTGGCTAAATCCACCTTCTGGCCCGATCGCTAAAATTTCCTTGCCCGCGTAACCGTCCAAATTTTCACCGTCAAAGTCAATGAGAGCGGCGTTTGGATAAAATATAACTAGCTCATCCAGGCTTTTGTAAATTTCAAATTTCATCAAGTCGTTTCGCCCGCACTGCTCGCACGAGCTTATCAAAATGCGCTCTAAGCGCGAAAAATCGAGCTTAAAGTTTTTTTGCGAAAATTCGCCGTAAAAAAATATGATTTTAGCCACGCCCATTTCGTTTAGGCTTGGTAAGTTTTTTTCAACTGTTTTTGGATCGACGACGGCCCAGGCTAGCGCTAGATCGCTATTTTGCACCTCCACGTCGTGCGAAAATATCAAATTTAGCTCCGCACCCCTTTTGTCTAAATTTACGATTTCATAGATGTGGTTTTGCCCGTCGGTCAAATTTCGCACGTCGATGCGCTCGCCTATCTTTACGCGCCTTGCCTTTAGGTGTAAAAACGCCTCGCCCTCGAGCCTTATTTGCTCGTTTTTGGCCTCTTTTGAATATAAAAATTTCATCTCACCCCGCTTGCGATAAGTATCAAAACAAAATCTGCCGCGATTTTTAGGCGCATTTTGGCTCTAAAGTCGGCAAATTTTTTCGTTTTTATCGCCTTTTTTAGCCGCTTAAACTCCATCGCCCCAAGCCCGATAAGTAGCATCCAAACCGCGATCATCACGAGAGCTTTGAGGCTCGGATAAAAGTAAAAAACGCTCATCAAAAGCAGCCCCGTAAGCATCATCGCCGCTAAAAACGCGTAGTATGTGGGCAAAAACAGTCTAATTCGTTTAGCGTAGGTGGGTGAATTTACGCCGAAATTTATCAAGCAAAAATGAGCCGCGACGAGCGCTAAAAGCGTAAAGGCAAGGCCTATGTGGATGGAGCGCGCTAGCTCGTAGAGCTCTGATAGATACTCGTTAAATTTCATTTTTCAGGCACCGGTTCAGGCGGCATATTTTCGTCGATACTTACGTTTGCGTCGCTCTGTGCGATAGGTACGTCGCTAGGTACCGTGCCGCCAAGATCCAGCGACGCGGGCTCTTTTTTCTCGTCGCAACCGCTAAAAAACAGCGCTGCCAGCGTCAAAATCGCAAAAATTTTCCTCATTTGCGCTAGACCTCCTTTGGGTTTACTATTTTTTTGCCTAGCTTGATTTTCTCAAACAGCTCCGCATCCTCCCACTCGGCTCTCACGCCATCAGAAAAAACGATCTCGTTTAAATTTACCTCGCCCATTTTGGCGTTATACGCGTCCTCTCTAAAGCACTGCGCGTAGCCCGTATCGGTCTCGTGGACAATGACGCTGTGAAGCTTCACCTCGCGCTCGCCGTTTTGCATCTGAGTAGTTTTTAAAAGCCTATCGATCATCACGAAAAATATCCTGCAAAACTGCTCTGCCGAGGGATTTAGCGGGATCTCGATCCAGCGTGCAGAGTGCTTTTTGAGGTCGTTTTTGTACTCCGCACTATCTCCACTAAATATCGTCGTACAGTGATCGAAGCTATCAATGATGCAGCCGATGTCACGCTTCATCAGACCAAAGTCATACACCATCCCCGCGTTATCGAGGAAATTTGACTCAAGTAAAATTTCGGCCCTATAAGAGTGTCCGTGGATGCTGGTTTTGCAGCGTTTCGAGCTACAAAATCTAACGATATGAGCGTTTTCAAATTTAAACATTTTTCTTATTATCATCTTAGCTCCGTTTATTAAATTTTACCGTTTTTGCGCCGCAAAGATGCGGGCTAAATTTACGCCTAAACTCCTTCTTTCGCACCCCAAAGCCTGATGTGCAGGCGATCGGAGTAGTTAAAGCCGTGCGTGATCGCAAACTGCGCGACCGCTCTAGCGTTTTGCTCAAGGCTTATTTTATCATAACCTTGCGGCATACAAAAGACTTCCGCGTCGCAAAGCTCTAAAATCCGCGAAATTTGCGCTATCGCCGGGCCGTTTTCTACGCTTTTTTTATCTAGGACGAATTTATAAAAACTGTCCGCGGCGTTTTGTTTTATGGCTTTTAGCGCGGCGGGATTTATGCGCTTAGCTTCGCTTTCGCCGCTATTTTCGAGCTTGACACTGAGGGCAAAACGGCACTTTTTATAAATTTCAAATTTGGCAAAATCAATCTCGATTGTGCCGTTCGTCTCAAAGTGCGGCTCGTAACCCTCGCTAGTCGCAAAATTTAAAAAATCTAGCAAAATTGGGTTTTTGTGATGTAGTAGCGGTTCGCCGCCCGTGATGACGATGATGGGCTTGTGGCGCAAATTTGCGCTCAAATTTTGAGTGATTTTTATAAGTTCGTCAGCATGAGAGATTTTTTGATGCGAAAAATGTCCCGTAAAAACCGCGCGGATCGTGTCGCAGCCAACTAGCGTCTCGCCGGTTTTAGGAGAAACAGTCCGCACTCCAAAACCTGCGCAGTTTAGATTGCAGCCCGCAAAGCGCAAGAAAATTGCCAAACGGCCGCTGCTTGCGCCTTCGCCTTGGATGCTTAAAAAACTCTCGACCAGGTTTAAACTCAAATTTCGCCTTTTAAATTTTGGGCGATTATAGCAAAATTTGAAGGGTAGTTTTACGGAGTTAAGCGGATTTTACGTCAAATTTGAGTGGGTTTTGCTAAAAAACGACGGCAAATTTATGAATAAAAATATAAAAAATCAAGCGCGGTTAAATTTGATAAAACACAGGTTAAATTTACGTCAAATTTGGCGTAAATTTAGCCCTAATTTCAGCCGCCCGTTTGGTAAAAGGCGCGGCTTGAGGTCTCATTTTGAGCGCCGATCGCCCATTTGTTTTCTTTTGGCTTATTTTGCAACACCTGGCGCAATATCTCGCTAGCGCCCGCGATATCGCCCTTTCTTACGGCGTCTTTTATACTCATCGCATCCTCGAAATATAGGCACGGGATGAGATGCCCCTCGGCCGTGAGGCGGATGCGGTTACAGCTCTCGCAAAAGTCGTGTTTGTGCGGGTCGATGATGCCGAATGTATAGCCGTCCTCTAGTCGGTATATGCTGGCTGGACCCGTCGGGATCTTTTCAGCCGCAGTAAAGCTATATTTTTTTGCGATGACGTCCAAAATTTCAGCCGATTTCATGCCTTTTAGCTCGTCATTTGCGTGAACGTTTTCCATATATTCGATATAGCGAATTTGACAACCCATAGAGCGCGCAAACTCTAGCAAAGATACGATC
>CAURMS010000010.1:0-14466 GCA_963526085.1 uncultured Campylobacter sp.
TATGATTAGCGCCGCTTGGCCCTCCTGCGCCTTTTGTAGCTCGCTAAATTTGAGCTCAAACAGCCTAAACGCTTGTGGATCGTCTTTTAGCTGCTTGGATTTTGTTTCGTAAAGCTCGTTTAGGTAAATTTTGCTTTGCTTCACGTACCCCTCGCACGCGTTTTGAGCGCCTAAAGCCAGTGCGCCCAGAGCGCAAAATATTAATATTTTTCTCATCGCCGTCCTTTAAAATTTGCGAAATTATACACTTTTTTAGGGTTTAAATTTTATAATTTTCAAAAATTTAAAGGCGGAAAAATGAGACGAAAAGATAGAGAACTAAGCGCGCAAGAGGGGCTTGCGATCATCGATGCGTGCGAATACGGCACGATATCTTGCATTGGTGAGGCGGGCGAGATTTTTAGCGTGCCGATCTCGGTCGTGCGCGAGGACGAGAGCGTATTTTTGCACGGCGCTCCTGCGGGTTCTAAGGCAAAGCTACTAAAAGACGGCAAGAGCGTGACGCTAGTTTGCGTGAGCTACGCGCAGGTACCGGTTCTAACAGATGAGCAGCTAGACGCGATCAAGGACGACGGTAAGGCGCTTGGCGCGAAAGTTTTTACGACTGAATACAAATCTGCTGTCGCCATAACCAAGGCCTACACCGTGACGGACGAGGCGGCAAGGCTGCATGCGCTACGGCTACTTAGCGAAAAATACACGCCAAACTACATGCGAACCTTCGACATCGCGGCAGCTCATGGACTAAAAGCGATGAATATTTACGAGCTAAAGATCGCGAGCATAACGGCAAAAGCAAAGATTATTCGGGATTAAATTTGCGTTTTATACTTCCTTGCGGTGGTAAATTTGATGCTAAAATTTGATAAAACTACGTGAAATTTGATGGTGATAAAAAAATAAAAAAGACGAGAAATCCCTCCAAGCGGAGGGATAAAAATTATTTAGGTAACGTAGCTATAACTTGTTTCATTTGGTCAAGAGCAGGTTTGCAAGCGGCCTCTTGAGAGTCTTTTGGAAGTTGAGCAAATTGTGCTTTTTGGCTCTCGTAAGTGGATTTCATAGCTGCCATTTGTGGGTTGTCTTTTGTTTTTTCGACGAACTCGTCAACTAGCTTAAAGTACTCTTCGCAAGAAGGTGAAAGCTCAGCTGCTGCGGCAGATACACCCATAACACCCAGTGCGGCAACTACTAACAATGACTTCTTCATGTGTTCTCCTTAAATGAAATAGAATTGAATTATATCACTTTTTCTGTAAGATAAATTTAAAATTTTATAAAAAATGTAAGTTAATTTAAATAAAAAATAGGTAAAATTATACCCATTATCAATTTCTTAATATAAAGGGGATGTTATGGGTAAATTTAGCATTATTGCGGCTGCAGTTTTACTGAGTGCAGCCTCGGCTCTCGCGCAGATGAGTAGTTCAGACAGCAAATTTAAGCGCGCCGATAGCAACGTGACCGGATCAGTGAAGCTTGATACGGTTTCCGTCACGGCAAACAGGAGCGAAACCGACGTCGCTAAATACGCGGGCCAAGTCAGCATCCTAAATCAAAACGACCTAGTTAAATCGCCGTCCGTTATCGACGCCCTTGGCTCGGTACCGGGCGTCATGCTCGGCAACGACCACGGCAGACAAGTCGGCCAGTACTACAACATCCGCGGCTTTGGCTACCAAAGTGAAGCGCGCGTCATCATCGAACAAGACGGTATCAAGCGCTCGCCTTCGCTTTTTTCTAATCAAATTTCAACCTTTCGCGTGGATAATGACTTGCTAAAACGCGTCGAGGTCGTAAAGGGCGCTAGCTCCGTGCTACACGGCAGCGGCGCGGTCGGCGGTATCGTTAGTATGAGAACAAAAGACGTGAGCGACTTTATAAACCCAGGTAGCAACTACGGCGTCACGATCGGCCACCGCCAGGAAAGCAACCACATGAACTCAAATCGAGCCGCCGTCGCAGCTAAACCGACGGAAAATTTCGGCATTTTACTATATGGCAAGCATGCGGATTTCGGCAAGATAAAGATGGCTAGAGACGGTAAGCGCGCGGACGTAAAATATGCAGAAAACGACGAACGCGTAAATACGGTCTTTGCTAAAACCGAGTGGGCGATAACCGACGAGCATGCCCTGGAGGCTAGCGTATTTAACTACCACGAAAAATTCTCCTCTTCGCCTTGGCAGTCGCTTTTCTGGAGCGAGGACGCGGAGCTGCCCACCTCGGGACGGCTAAAACAGCGAGACTACAGCGTGATATACAAATATACTCCGCTTAATAATAGATGGATAAATTTCTCCGCTCAGTACTACAACGCTAAAGCCCTAAACCACAGGATTAGAACAGGCTTTAGCAGAGGCAATCCAGTCTATATCGACTACAAAAACAAAGACGACAGATGGGGCGTCAGGCTCAAAAACGAAAGCCTCTTTGACACCGGCGTGCTAGAGCACAGGCTAGTTACCGGTATAGACTACGAACACAGAAAAGAGGACGCGATATTTTGGTACAACGGCGCGCTTAGCGACTTTGGCTCATTTCCGAATTTTTACAAAGACCTCGGTATATACGCGCAAGACGTATTTAGCGTAGGTAGATTCGAGTTTACTCTGGGCGGTAGATTCGATAAATTTAAACGCGGAGTCAAAAGCGGCGATCGCAACTCATACTCCGAGTCTAGATTTTCTCCGAAACTTGGCCTTGCATACGAGGTTTTTGACGGCATAAATTTACTCGCAGGCTACGCAGAGACATTTAGAGGGCCGACACCAAACGAAACGTCATCGGCCGGCCCGTTAAATCCACACTACTGGTACATACCAAATCCCGACCTAAAACCTGAGATCGCAAAAGAGTACGAAGTGGGCTTTTCTGTCGACAAGCAGGGGCTTTTGGGCGATGATGAGCTGTACTTTAAGGCCACTTACTACGACGGCAACATCAAAGATATGATAAATTTAAAAGCAAGACCGGACAAGGGCAATCCGCCGTTTGACGCCGAAGCGCCGGGCAGACGCTACGGTATGTACGAAAACGTCGATAACGCAAAGCGCCGAGGCGTCGAGATCGAGTCCAAATACGCGATAAATAACCTTACATTCTCGCTCGGATACGATCATACGAAAATTTACGACAAAGCAACCAAAAAGATACTCACCGTCTACGCTGATAAGCTAACTTTGGGCGCGATGTATAGATACGAGCCGTGGGGGCTTAGTTTGGGCGGCGATATGACGCACTGGTTTAGGCCTAACAACGACGAGAAGTACTACGTCGTGCGCGGCCAAAAATACGAGTACATAGATGAAACCTTTACCATCGTAAATTTTAAAGGCCGATGGGAACCGAAAAATTTTGACAGCTATCTGCTAAACAAGGGGCTAAAAATTAGCTTCGGCGTGAATAATATCTTTAATAAAGAATACATTTACGCTAACGGCCTAAAAGATACTTCTAGAGTGGGCAAAGGCAGAAACTTCTACGTAGATTTTGAAAAGACGTTTTAGCTTACCGCGGCGAGCGAGCTAAATTTGGTTTAAATTCGGCTCGCTTTCGCCGTTAAATTTACCGTTTTGACGGCTCGTTTTTGTCTAAATTTGAGTTTGCGGGGAGGCAGGGCGCTAGCGTCAAATTTGCCTTTTCTTGCCGACTCAAATTTAACCCGCCCACTCCCGCAAATCCGCTTCTTAATTTAAATTTGACTATAATGCCTTAAAATTTAAAAGGAGCAAATTTGCAAAATTTCGCCTTGAAATTTCGCCCGCGCAGTTTAGACGAGATCTGCGGACAGCGCGAGCTGGTGGGCGTTTTTAAAAAATTTATCGAAAATAAAAAAATCCCACACAGCATATTTTACGGACCCGCAGGCTGCGGCAAAACTAGCTTTGCTCGCGTCGTCGCGCGGTCGATGGAGTATGATTTTTACGAATTTGACGGCGGAAACCTAAAGATCGAGGAATTTCGCAAAATCCTAAAAAACCACGAAAATGCGCTTTCTAAGCCGCTATTTTTCATCGACGAGATCCACCGCCTCAGCAAAACGCAGCAAGAAGCCTTGTTAATCCCGATGGAAAACTACCGTGCCGCCATCATCGGAGCCAGCACGGAAAATCCATATTTCACGCTAAGCTCGGGCATCCGCAGCCGCTCTATGCTATTTGAGTTTAAACCGCTTGCAAGCGAGGACTTTGAAAAGCTGCTTGAGCGCGTGAGAGGCGAAGTCAAATTTGACATCTCAGACGATGCCAAGGCCTATCTCATAAAAAGTAGCGGCGGAGACGCGCGAGGACTCTTAAATTTACTCGAGTTTGCCGTGAGTCTGGATGAGAAAATAACGTTAGAGAATTTAAAAACGTTGCGAGCTAACGCCGTTAGCGAAGGAGTTAGCGAGGACGACGTGCACTACGGACTGGCAAGTGCCTTTATAAAAAGCCTGCGCGGTAGCGACGAGAACGCCGTTATGTACTATCTAGCGCGGCTTATCGACGCGGGCGAGAGCGCTGATTTTATCGCGCGAAGGATGGCGATATTTGCCAGCGAGGACATCGGTAACGCCAATCCTAACGCGCTAAATTTAGCCGCTAACGCACTTGCCGCCGTTAGCAAGATCGGCTTTCCAGAAGCGCGTATAATCCTCGCTCAGTGCGCGATGTATCTGGCTCACTCGCCAAAGTCAAACTCCAGCTACAATGCCATAAACGCCGCACTAGCCTATGTAAAAAACGAGCCGCCGCTAGCCATCCCGCCATATCTCATCAACACCGCTCCCGAGGCCAAGGACTATTTGTATCCGCACAGCTTTGGCGGCTGGATAGAGCAAAAATATCTCGAAAAGCCGCTTAAATTTTACGAGAGCAACGGTATCGGCTTTGAAAAGACGCTGGATGAGTGGCTGGCGAAAATAAAATCTAAGGGTTAAATTTGGAAGGCTTACGTTAATTTTGCGACGACTCAAATTTGCCCTGCCGGCTTATTAAATTTGACAAGAAGCATTACGGTCAAATTTAGCGCATTTTTAACTTTTGGGTTTTTACGGACTTGTTAAATTTCTCGGTAAACCTTGTAAAACCGCCGTCAAATTTGGAAATCAGCGAGAAGGTCCAGCTAAAACAAAACCCGCCGTCCAAACCAAGAAAATCCTTTAAAAACCGCCCGTTTTATCAAATTTAACTCAAATTTTACCTATATTTTTAAAATAGGCTAAAAAATTTTTATTATTTATTTTAGTTTTATATTTTTTTAAATATACTTGAAAAATTTTAAAAATAAAGGCAAATCCATGCTCACCGACCTCGTAAGCTCTATAAATTCATTCCTTTGGGGACCGTATTTCCTCATCGCGCTACTTTGCGGTACGGGGCTTTATTTTACGATTAGGCTTCGTTTCGTGCAGATTTTTAAGTTTAAAATGGGGCTTAACAGGCTTTTTGGCAATTTTTCATTGCACGGCGAAGCAGCCGGAAAATCGGGCATGAGTTCGTTTCAGGCCGTCGCTACCGCGGTCGCGGCACAAGTAGGCACGGGCAACCTCGTGGGTGCCACAACCGCGCTCATCATGGGCGGGCCGGGAGCGATATTTTGGATGTGGTGCGCGGCGTTTTTGGGTATGGCGACGAATTTCGCAGAGATCTGCCTCGCGCAAATTTACCGCACCAGGGACGACAGCGGACACATGATCGGCGGACCTGCTTTTTATATCAGTCGCGGGCTAAAGAGCCGTTATGCCAAGGTTTTAGCGGCATTTTTTGCGCTGGCGATCATCTTGGCGCTCGGATTTATGGGAAATATGGTTCAAGCCAACTCGATATCGGATGGCTTTAAGGGCGCGTTTGGCATACCGCAGTGGGCGAGCGGACTGTTTTTAGCGGCGATTTGCGCCATGATTTTTATCGGCGGTGTCAAAGCCATCGCTAGAGTCGCAGAAAAGATCGTGCCTATCATGGCGATCCTCTACGTCGCGGTCGGGCTAGTCATCATTGGGTTTAATATCGAAAAAATCCCAAGCGTCGTCGCGCTTATATTTGAAGCCGCGTTTAATCCGTCCGCGGCATGGGGCGGCGCAACTGGAGCCACGATAGCTACGGCGATGAGATACGGTATTGCGCGCGGACTGTTTTCAAACGAAGCGGGCATGGGCTCGACGCCTCACGCGCATGCCGCGGCTAACGTCAAACATCCCGTAGATCAGGCGGTGCTTGGTATCATGAGCGTGTTTGTAGATACCTTTATCGTGCTAAATATCACCGTTTTTGTTGTGCTTAGCGCCGACGTGATACATTTTGAAAACGGCAAAGCCGTGCTAACGGGCATTTCGCTCGTACAAGAGGCCTTTTCCTCGCATGTTTTGGGGCATACGGGCGGATATAGCTTTGTGGCGATTTGCTTGTTTTTCTTTGCTTTTACGACGATTTTGGGCTGGTACTACTTCGCCGAGATCAACGTGCGCTATCTTTTTGGAGCCAAATTCGTGCGAATTTTACAGATATTAGTCGTAGGATTTGTGTTTGCGGGCAGCTTGCTAAAGATAAATTTCGTCTGGGAGCTAGCCGATATGTTTAACGGCCTCATGGTGCTTCCAAACCTGATCGCCATCATCGCGCTTAGCCCCGTCGTGGTTAAACTCCTAAAAGACCACGATGCGGGCAAAGAATACGAACAAAAAAACTATGTAAGAGAGCCGAATTTATTTTAGAAAACTTAAAAATTTAATGTAATTACTATTTTATATATTTTTGCTATAATTTTAAGAATTGATTTCAGTTAGATTTGTTACAATTTCCTATATTTTTAATCTAAATCTAGGAGATCGTTATGAATATAACTCAGACGCAAATTTCTGCGCTTTACGTCGGACTCTTCGGCAGATCGAGCGAAGGCGCGGGCAGTAAGGCTTGGCTGGGTGCTGCAAATACGCAAAATTTAAGCGTTTCTACCATCGCAAACACAATGCTAGACACAGTAGCGGCAAAAGAGTTTTTTGGCGATAGCGTAAACGAAAACGCAAATTTCGTCGAGCATATATACGCTAACGTATTTGGCAAAGGCGGAGCTAATCTAGACAAAGAGGGCAAAGCCGGTTGGACAAAAAAGCTAAACGACGGCGAAGATAGAGGAAAGGTCGCGGCCGATATGCTAAAGGCCGCCTGCGACCCCGTTCACTCAAGTGCCGCCGACGAAGCTACGAAAAACGCGCATAATCTCTTGATAAATAAGATAATCGCCTCAAATGTCGTAGCCGACCTTATTAAAGACGTTCCAAACGGTGGCGATATAAAAGAGCAACTAAAAGCTTTTATGCAGATAAATAAAACCATTACGCCCCACTCAAACGCAAGCGACATCAAAAACGCCGTGTTAGCGGGCGCTAAAAGCTTAAATTTGACCGTAGACGAGTCGAAGTTAGACGCTGCGCTAGATGCCAACTCTAAGGTAAAAATTATCTCCGGCGTAACCGGCAAAACGGAGGATGAAATCTCAAAAGAACTCGCTCCAAAACCCGCCCCTACGCCAGATCCCAAGCCTGACCCTACGCCGGATCTAAAACCTCAGCCCGATCCTAAACCGACTCCGACTCCAGATCCCAAGCCGCAACCTAAGCCTACTCCAAACGACGGCGTAGAGGGCGCGCTAAAACAGATGCTAGCATCCGCCTCATCGACCGAGGTCATCGGCTACTCGGCAAAGATAGAACACGGCGGTAAAAAATACTTCGTAAGCATAAGAAGCGCGGATAACGACGGCGTAAATTTAAGCGCCGATCAAAAGATAAATTTATCGGTCCAAAACGGCGCGGTTAAAACCGCTGAGGGCAAGACGCTAAAAGCCGATGTTTATACGGTAAAAAACTTCCCGACGGGCGATAGCTTGGAGGCGGAAAAAGGCACGGCGATACTTGGCGCATTTACCAAAGACGGGCACGAATTTAGCGCCAAAGATCAAGAAAACGGCGTCCCTTATAGCCACAGCCTCCAGCCTAGATCGGGCGTTAAATTTAACGACAATGGCTTTTTCGAGCGGCCGTTTGGCCTGGTAGAGGGCACGACAGACGGCGTCAGCGCACAAAAAGTAGATAAAGGCGCCGGCGGTATGGTTTATAAGCTCGTAAAAGACGGACAAACGACTTATTACGTTACAAATAAAGAGGCTGTTCCGCATTTTAACTCTCACACCGGCACCGTCGTCATAGAGGGCGCAAAACCGGGCGACAAGGTCAAATTCGCAGGAGGTGCAGACTCGCTTACGCAGACTCAAAACGAGGATGGGCTGCAAGCGGGCTCAAAGCAGTTTATCAAAGACGGCGACGATACCATCCTCTACGCTAACGGCAAAAACTCGGGCTTTAGCAACTCGGATGATTTAAAGATCGTATTTAAAGGCGTAAGCATCGATCCGACCGCAAAAGACGGAGCCTTTACGCTAAAGCAAAATATTTTAGCCGACGGCGTCGTCAAGGCAACCGACGCGCAGGGCTTTACCAAGCTCTTTGACGACGCGCCCGCTCTTAAGCTAGACGGCACGGAAAGCGTCTATAAAAAAGAGGGCAAATTTTACCAAGACGCGCAAGCCACCAAGCCTTTAGATGCGGGCTCGCTAAACGTAAAGGCCGTTAAATTTGATAACGGCGACGTCTATACCTTTAGGTCTGCGAAAAAATCGCAATCCCGGGACGCGGTAAAAGCCTACGACGAACAAAGCCTAAGCTCAAATTCACAAAAAGGCGACGCGCTAAAAAGCGGCGATACGACTTACGAGTTTTTCGACAAAGGCAACGTCGCGAAGATATCAAGCGATGATTTTTCGTTTGAAAACGGCGCGCAGTATCTAGGCTCGTTAAATTTAGACGGAGCCAAAAACATAACCAAAGAGTCGTTTTTATCCGGCAAGCTAGGAGATAAAATCCTACCTAACGCGTATTCAAGCATAACTACGGGCGGAGTTAAATTCGAGCTCAAGCAAAACGGCGATATAAAATCTTTAGTCGCAAGCTTTGAAAAGGCTAAGGAGATATTAAGCGGCGCGCTAAAAGATAGGATCGCAGACGGCGCGGTAGAGCTTAGCGAAGATAGCACGCTAACAAACGCTCAGCTACAAACGTTAGCTCAAAATACCGCTAAATTTGCTAACGGCGCGGTAAAATCGGCCGTTCTAAGCATAGCTGAGCTAACGTCGCTCAACAAAGATGCTGCGGATAAAATCGCAAATTCGGCCGTAACGCTAACGGATAAAGACGCGTTTAACAAAGAGTCTCTAAAGGCTTTAGGCGCGTTTAGCGACAAGCTAAAAGACGGCGCGATAGCTAATACGCAAAAGCTAAGCACAGCCGATTTTTACGAAATTTTCGGTAAAGGCTTTTTATCTAGCGACAAGCTATCAAGCTACAAGATCGCAGACGGCGCCCTAGAGATCGAGGATAGCGCGCATAATTTACAAAACGCGGTAGAAAACAGGCTTAATTATTTCGGCGAAAAGATAAAATCCATAAAAACCTCAGACGGCGCGGAGCTAAAAATCTCAGCCGCGAATTTCAATAAAATCGGCGCGGATAAATTTGACGCTAACGGTAACATAAAACTAACGGGCGTTAGCTCAAACGATAAGGATGCCGTGCTAAGCGACAAGGTGGATAGCTTTGAAATCAACAAAACGCTAGAAGTAAGCGTAGACGAATACGCTAAATTTGCCGCTAAACTCGCAGGAAAAGGCAAATTTGATATCGCAGACGACTTTAAAAAAATCATGAAATTTTTAAAGACGGCGGACGTTTCAAAGATAGAAGCGCTAAATTTAAACGATAAAAACATCGAACTTGGCGCGAGCGACGTGGAAGAGCTAGCTAAGCTTAACGATCTAAATTTGCATACTAAATACGGCACGCAAATCACGCTAAAGCAGAGCGCGCAAGAGCTAAATGCGGACGGTTCAAAGCTGCTAAAGGCCTTTGCGGGACTATCTTTTGGCGCCAAAAATGCCAAAAAACAGATCGACGTGCAAGGAGACGGCGTTTTAGAACTCGATAAAGATACGTTTGAAACTTTTAAATTTGCCGCAGACGACAATCTAAAAATAACAAACGTAACAGGCTCGGTCTACGCAAGCGACGCCAAAGAAACCTTTACCTTTAAGCAAGACGCGTCTAGAGTTGTTATAAACGCCTTATCTAACGGCGACAAGCTTGATTTCTCCCGGTTGGCCTCTAACGTAACGTCTATGGGCGATCTAAACGTTGCCGCAGACGCGCAAACGCAGCTACAAGACAGCAAAATTTACTACGTTAGCGGTACGGCGGCAGGCTTTGCGCCCGGGTTTGATAAGATTTTCGGCGAAGGCAAGGCGTTTTTAACCAAAGCCGCGGGTAACGAAAAATCTATAATCCTAGCTAAAACTTATAGCGGTTTTGAGATATATAAGGTTGAAAATAACGGCGATAACGTAATAACCCAGGATGAGGTAAAATATATAGGCTATGTTAGCGCGCACCGCGACTTTAATCTTAGCGCGGATAATATCGTGCTAGCAGCCGCGTCAAAAAGCCTTAGCGCGGCGCAATTTGCGACCGAAGCGGCAAAAGGCGCCGGCGGGCTAAATTTGCTAGATACGGCGGAAAATATAAAGCAAAATTTGGCGAATTTAATCTCAAACAAAGACAAAATAGCAAGCATTAGCAGCAGCGACGATAAGCCTATAAATTTAACCGCCTCGCAGCTGGGCGAGCTAAAAGGCAAATTTGCCCCTAGCCAAACGCTAAAAATAAGCGAGGCGCTAAAGGACGGCAAAACCGCGAGCGCGGACGGGGGCAAATACATCTTTACGCCGGATAAAGACGAGAAAAACTGGCAGCTGGAGAAATTCGGCGCAGACGATAAGCTTGATTTTTCAAAGGTATTTGAGGGCAAGCAGTTAAGCGCGGGTGAGTTTAACCTGAACGCAAACGGGCAAAAAGCAACACTGCAAGACGGCAAAATATATAAAGCCGAGCTAAGCTTTACGCCGTCAAATCAAGGCGGCGGCGCAAATAGCGAGCTAAACGCGCTTAAAAAGGTGTTTGAAGAGTCGTTTGAAAAAGGCGCAAAAGCCCTGCTCATCGCTAAAAACCTCAAGCAAGAGAGCAACTCGTACTCCTATAACTACATCTATAAGATCGAGGACGACGGCGACGGCAAGCTAGACCAGGGCGACATCAAGCTGCTAGGCGTCGTAAATACGAATAGCGGCTTTCAAAACAACTACGACATAACCGCGGCTAACGCGGAGCTGTAGTGTTGCGATAAAATTTAGTCGGCCGAGTCGGTCGGCTAAATTTAATTTATACTTTAACCCAAAATAAAGCGCTTGGCCGCAATTATTGATTTTACATCTATTTTTAATCACAATGCTTCGCTTTTAAAATTTATCGCGAATTTTAAACTAAAACAAATTTAAAGTGCCAAAGTGAAAAAATTCTGCTTTCTTTGGCTGTAGTGGCGAGCTTATCGCAGGTCTATGCGGCGCAACCCGTGCAAACGCAAACAAGTGCGCAGATCTAACATATAGGTTGGGGCGGCGATCTTCATCCACAATCGTCAAGCTAAACGCGAATGAGTGCAGACGGGCGGCTATGGATATATTTCGCGTCAAGAACGGCAAGATCGTCTAGCGCTCGGATATCATCCAAGACATACCCGAAAAAAGCGAAAATGACGATACTATGTTTTAATTTTAGCCCGTTTTAGGGCTAAATCATCCGCAAAATTCGTAAAACTAAAATCCAAATTTAGCCGCCGAGTCGCCGAAAAAGCGAGCGAGATTTAAACCGAAATTTAAGACGAACGTTTTGCGCTAAATGCGAATTTAAGCCGTCTTTGTCTGATTTTCGCCGCCTGCTGAATTTAGCCTTAGGCTCAAGCTCTCCCCGCCGTTTCTAAAACCACGCTTTTTAGCAAATTTACGCCGTTAGCGATATCGCTCCAGCTGGAAAATTCCGCCGGATTGTGGCTGATACCGTCTTTAGATGGAATGAAAATCATCGCCGTCGGACATAGTGCGCTCATATGCATAGCATCATGCCCGGCGCCGCTTGGCATGATTTCATGACTAAGCCCGAGAGCCGCGGCTTTTTGGGCGATGAGTTTGATTAGGCGGCTATCTAGCGCGCATGGCTCATCGAAGGCTAGCTGCTTGATCTCGCATTTGACGCCGCGCTGAGCCTCGATGCGCGAGATTTCAGCCAGGATCTGCTCGTATGCTGCCTCGCGCGTGGCTAGGTCGATGCCGCGCAGGTCGATTAGCAGCGTCGCCTCGCCCGGCACGACGTTCATGACGCCAGGTTTTACCGTGCAGTTGCCCGCGGTTGCTACCACGCCGTTTGCCGCGTTTTCGCGCGCGACGCTCTCGACAGCTAGCACTATCTGCGCCGCCGCACAAAGCGCGTCGTGGCGATACTTCATCGCGGTCGTGCCGGAGTGCTGAGCTTGGCCCTGCACGCGCACGCTAAATCTATGCGGCGCGGCGATGGCGCTCACTACGCCGATTTGGATATTTTCGTTATCTAGTAGAGGCCCCTGCTCGATGTGCAGCTCGAAAAAGCTCTCGTAATTCGGCGTCAAATTTTTAGCCTTTTCGATGCTTGCTAGATCGATGCCAAACTCAGCAAAGATCTCGCTGATAGCTCGCCCTTGAAAGTCGCGCACCTCTTTAAGTTTTTCAAAACCAAGCTTGCCACACATTACCTTGCTGCCAAGCGTCGCGATGTTAAATCTGCTCGACTCTTCGCACTCAAAAACTATCAGCTCGAGCGGTCTGCGCGTCTGCACGCCCTCGTCGTTTAGCGATCTAATCAGCTCTAGCCCGCCCAGGACACCTAGGATGCCGTCAAATTCGCCGCCGTTTATTACGGTGTCTAGATGCGAGCCAAACGCTACCGCCGGCAGCTCTGGCTCGGTACCTTCGCGCCTGGCAAAGATATTTCCGATGGCGTCTATGCGCACTTTTAGCCCCGCCTCCTTACAGCGAGCGATAAATAGCTCTCTGGCGGCCTTATCCTCGCGCGTGTAGGCTAGGCGGCTCATCCCAGCGCCGAAGCTTTCGTTGTTTATCACATTTATCTCGCTAAAAAGCGCCCTAAGCCTATCTAAATTTATACTCATCGCCCATCCTTCGTATTTAAAATTTACCAAATTCTAGCTAAGAAGCATTAAATTTATACTTTAATATTTTTATTTAATATAATATTTAATTTTTGGAGTTTAGATAATGTTTGATATATAAGAGCTAACAAACGCCAACGTTAGTTTTATTAAAATTTAGCGCTAAAATCGGCTTTTGAATATAGAATTTACAAATAGATAAAGTAAAAACCTTATGCCATAACATACTAAATTTTAGTAACAAATTGCCCGGTTTGAGATATAAATTTACAGAAAAACATGATAGTCAAATTTAAATAAAAGTAGTGGTTTTTGAGGAGAGCGGTTAGCAACATAAATTTGCCGCCTAAAAAATCTTTGACTCGTAGCGTATTTGCTGGCGAGCCAAAGTTAAATTTAACCGTTTAAACCAGCTGTGCGCCCGCGCCTTTTACGACCTCGCCGATAATGTAGCCGTCCGTATTTGCCAGCACGAAGTCTGCATTTTCTTTCGGTGCTACGACGATCATACCAACGCCCATGTTAAACGTCCTCATCATCTCGGCGGGCTCGACCTTCTGTGCGATGATTTTAAAGATTTCGGGCGTGCGGATAGCGGCGCGATCAATCTTCGCACCTAGTCCCTGTGGAAATACGCGCGGCAAATTTTCCACGATGCCGCCGCCTGTGATGTGCGCGAGCGCGTGGATCTTGTCTTTTAAATTTAAAAAGTCTCTGACGTAGATCCTGGTCGGCTGCAAAAGCACGTCGATGAGCGCGCGATCGCATACCTTGTCGTCAAATTTTAGCCCCAGCTCGGCGATCACTTTGCGCGCGAGCGAGAAGCCGTTTGAGTGCAGGCCGCTGCTAGGAAGCGCGATAAGTACGTCGCCCTCGCGGACAAATTTAGAGCGGTCGATATCGTCCTCTTCGGCGATACCCACGGCAAAGCCCGCTAGGTCGAAGTCGCCCTTTTCATACATCGAGGGCATCTCAGCCGTCTCGCCGCCGATCAGCGCGCAGCGGGCGAGTTTGCAGCCCTCGGCGATGCTTTTTACGACCTCTTTGGCATCAGCGATCTCAAGCTTCGCCGTCGCGTAGTAGTCGAGGAAAAACAGCGGCTCGGCGAAGTTACAGATGAGATCATTCACGCACATCGCGACGAGGTCCTGGCCGACGCCGTCAAATTTGCGCGCGTCGATCGCTAGTCGCAGCTTTGTGCCCACGCCGTCGGTAGCGCCTAGGATTGCAGGCTTTTTGTAGCCTGCGGGCAGCCTTACTGCGCCAGAAAACGAGCCGATACCGCCTAAAACGTGCGGAGTTTGCGTCGCTTTGACGAACGGTTTTATCGCGTTTACGAAGT
>CAURMS010000011.1:0-14407 GCA_963526085.1 uncultured Campylobacter sp.
GGTAAACACCAAAGGGAGCTATTTTGCTAGCTTCGCTCGCAACTGCTAGCAGGGCGCAATTCAAGCCCCTTCCCCCATAACAAGAAAGTAAAAGCTGAAAGTCGTTTTATTAAATTTTAAATTTACCGTCCAAATTTAATGAATCAGATCAACAAAAGATCAAAATTTAAATCAAGATTTTTGATTAAAATCTTGGGTATAATTATCAAAAATAAGTTGAGGTAAGCTCAAATTTGCTTCGAGTAAATTTAGCATTTTTGCGGTGCGGGTTCATGCAAGTAAAATTTAAACGATCAAATTTAACATTCAAATTTGATCGTCAAATTTGACGCCTAAAGCCGATCCGCAAAGCGAAGCGAAATAAAATTTAAAATCTTAATACAAGGAGAAAGCTATGAACAGACGAGGATTTTTAGGACTTGGCGCGGCGCTAGGAGCGACTGCTTTTGCACCGAATTTGCTTGCTAAAGAGAGATTTGACGTGTGGGGTATGCCCGCGATCCCTAGCACCATGCTAGCCGTGGCGAGCTTGCAAGGCGAGCTAAGCAAAACTCGCGACATAAAGCTAAGGATCTGGAACAGCCCCGATCAGTTGCGCGCCGGCGTAGCTAGCGGCGAGATGAAACTAACCGCGGCGCCTAGCAACGTGGGCGTAAATTTGGCCAATCAGGGTATGAATTTTGGCCTGCTAAACATCATGACCAACGGCCTTCAAAACATCCTCGTTAAAGACCCTAGCATCAAAAGCATCGAGGATCTAATCGGCAAAAAGCTAATCATGCCGTTTAAAAACGATATGCCGGACCTCGTGCTACGCGCCATCTGCAAAAAACGAGGCATAGATATCTCTAAAATCGAGATCAACTACGTTCAAACTCCTCCAGAAGCCATAGGGCTGTTTTTGCAAAAGGATTTTGACGCGGCATTGTCGATCGAGCCGATGAGCTCGGCTGCTATACTGCGCGGTAAAAAAATGGGCGTGGACGTGCACGTTGGCTTTGAGCTGCCCGAGGTTTGGGGTGAGAGCTTCGGCATCAAGCCATATATCCCACAAGCAGGGCTCATCGTGGATCTGGACTACTATAACGCAAACAGGGAGGTTTTTGAGATATTTCACAAAGATATGCAAAACGCTCTAAAATGGATCCTGGAAAACAAACAAAGCGCGGCGCAAATCGGCGCGCAGTACCTGCCGGCTCCGGAGCCTGCACTTGCAAACGCGTTTGAGCGTTCAAATTTGACCGTGACAAAGGCTAAGGATTTGACCGACGAGCTTATGAGCTTTTTTGAGGTGCTTTTTGAGCTAAATCCTAAGCTTCTTGGCGGCAAAATGCCTGATAAGAGCCTGTTTTTATGATACTCGTCGATAACGTCAAAAAAGACCGCAGCGCGTTTTTAAAGGTCGCAGACTACCTTTGGGGCGGCTTTAGCGGCCTTGCGACGATCGCGCTTATCATCGCGCTTTGGCAGATCGGTAGCGAGCTGGGAGGTGAGTTTTTACTCCCGGCTCCGCAGGCTGTTTTCGTGCGGGCTTACGAGCTTTTGGCGGATTATAAAAACAGCGAGATAAACATCACTCTCGTACGCTCGCTAGTCGGAGTCGGTACGGCCTGTGCCATCGGTATCACGCTGGGGCTGGTTGCGGGCGCATATAAAAGCTTTGCCGCGTTTTTAAAGCCCGTTATCACGACGCTGCTTTCTATGCCGCCTATTATTTGGATCGTTTTAGCTATATTTTGGTTCGGGTTTGGAAACGCGAGCACCATCTTTACGATCATTATCACGGTTTTGCCGCTAACCTTTGCTAGCTCGATGGTCGGCATGATGAGCGTTAGCGAGGAGCTAAAGGAGATGTTTGACGCCTATAAACTAGGTATTTGGAAAAAAATTCGCCACCTATACGTTCCGCACCTAACTAGCCACATCATCAGCTCTCTAAGCGTCGCTGTGGGCATGGGCGTAAAGATCGTCATCATGGGCGAGCTGCTAGGCGCGAACGACGGTATGGGCGCAAAGATCGCAAACGCTCGCGTGATGCTAGATACCACCGAGGTGATGGCCTACGTCGTGCTTACTATCGCTATCATTATGCTTTTTGAGTATCTAGTTATCGAGCCGCTAAAGATCACGCTAATGCCGTGGAAAAGGTAGTTTGCTATGCTAGAACTTCAAAATTTAGAATACGAAATTTTACGCGACAAGGTCGTGCGCGATTTTAGTTTAAAGGTCGGCGCGGGCGAAGTAGTGACGCTATTTGGCGCGAGCGGCTGCGGTAAAACCACGATCCTGCGCCTGATCTCGGGGCTTATCGATCCGCGCAAAGGCAAGATAATCAATAAATTTAATAAAACGACCTATCTCTTTCAGGAAAATCGCCTGCTCGAGTGGAAAAATGCGCTCGAAAACGTGGTGCTAGTGATGGACGAGCCTGATGAAAAGGCCGTGCTACAGCTCTTTGCCAGGCTTGGGCTAACGGAAAAAGACGCGCTAAAATACCCTGACGAGCTAAGTGGCGGCATGCGTCAAAGGGTGGCTTTCGTGCGGGCGATCGTGACAAAGCCTGATTTACTGCTGATGGACGAGCCATTTTCGGGGCTTGATTACGATATGAAGGAAATTTTAATCGACATCGTCACGCGCCGCGTCGAGGATGGCATGAGCGTAGTGCTGGTGACTCACGACAGGATGGAGGCGGCGAGGATGTCGAGCAAAATTTGCTTTTTAGCCAGCAAGGGCGCGGTGATCGAGCGCGAGTTGGAGCTTGACCGCACCTTTTCGCAGCGGGATTTTGCCTACGCTAGCGGCGTGATAGACGAAAATTTTAAAGGAAAAATTTATTATGATTAACGACTTTTTCACTCATCCGATGAGAATTTTTTTCCTTACGAGCGCGGTTTGCGCGGCGCTGGGCGGTGCGGTGTTTTTTACGCCCGTAGATTTCGTTAGCTGGCACAAATTTATCTTTTTGCACCTTGTTGCGGCGCTTGCGTATGCGGGATTTTTGCTAACGGGACTAACAGACTGGACGAATTTTGGCGGGGGGCTAAAAAAGCACGCCTACGCTATGTTTTCTTTTTTTGCGGCGAGTTTTGTTAGCGCATTTTTTAGCCTGTTTGCGGCGCACTTTTTTATGGCGCTTTTTTGGACGTATTTGGCCGGGCTTTGCGTTTATATGATCTGGCTTGACCGCAACGACGATCAGCTGGGCGTTTTAGCATTTTTACTAGGCATTCTTGGCTTTGAGATTTATTATCTACTTAGCGGCGAGGAGAAGTTTTTAAATTTACAAATCCACCTACACGTTATCGCGATTTTGCTCATATCTTTTCGCGTTAGCGTGGTGCTTGGCAAAGAGGCGCTAAACCGCGAGTCCGGCATGCAAGACGCGGCTTTCGTGCCAAATTTCGTCTATAAAAACATCGCGATCGTTAGCGTTTGCGCGTTTTTGTTAGTGAGCCTATTTTTTGAAGGCAGCAAGGCTATAAATTTTGCGGCGATAGCCTGCGGTAGCGCGATTTTAGCCAAGCTAAAAGAGTGGCACTACAAGGAGCTTTTGCGTCATAGCTTCGTGATTTATTACTACCTGATGCAGCTTTTGCTGGCGGCGGGCTATACCATTTACGGCGCGAGCGGGATTTTGGGGCTTGGGCTGGAGACAAATATGCTGCACGTCATAGCGCTAAACGGCATTATTTTTAGCATTATGCTTATCTTTAATATCGCTGGCCTGCGCCACAGCGGGCAGGAGCTTGAGTTTTTACGCCTTAGTAAGATTGCCTTTGCGCTTGTTATCGCCGCCGGCATTTGCAGAGGCTTTTTAGCTTACGTTTGGAGCGGATTTTACATTCATTTGCCCGCAACCCTCATCGCCGTAGCTTTCGCGCTTTGGTTTATCGACTTTTATAAAATTTTTAGAGATAACGAGTTTAGCGACGACCCGGAGTAGGCTAATCCAGCGTCCTTTTATACCTAGCGAGCGATATGGCCGTGCTAACGCATAAAAACGCCAAAATCGCGGCCAGGTCGTAGTAAAAATCGCTAAGCTCGGCGCTTTTTAGCCACACGCCTCTAATGATACGCAAAAAATGCGTCAGCGGAAAGCACTCGCCGATAAACCGCGCCCACGCCGGCATCCCGTAAAAAGGAAACATAAACCCAGATAGCAACATCGAAGGCAAAAAGAAAAAATAAGTCATCTGCATCGCCTGTAGCTGGCTGCGAGCTAGCGTGCTAAAGGTAAAACCGACGCCCAAATTTGCAAGCATCAGCAAGGTGCAAGCCGTAAAAAGCGCAACCCAGTCGCCGATAGGGGGCAACCCGAAAAGCAGTCTAGCTATAAGCAAAAGCGCGCCCACTTGCAGATAGGCTATGAGCAGGTAGGGTAAAATTTTGCCTATCATCACCTCGGCTGGGCGTAGCGGAGCGGCTAGGAGATTTTCCATCGTGCCGCGCTCATACTCCCTGGTTACCGAGATACTTGTTAGCAGGATCGTCGTTAGCGTGAGCAAGATACCCATGAGCCCCGGGATGATCTGATAGCGCGTGAGTAGCTCGGGGTTGTAGCGAGAGTGCGCACGCAGCTCAAATTCCGCCCTAGGCTGCGAGTAGCCGGGCTTATCTCTAGCTATAGCTTGCTCAAATGCTATTTGCAGCGCGGCAGCGGCGCCAGAGTTTGCCGAGGGATCGGTGGCGTCGGTAGCGATTAAAATTTTGGGCGTTTGGCCTCGCATGAGGTCGCGTTCTAAATTCGGCGGAAAATATATAATAAACTGCGCCTCGCCGCTTTGCATCATGGCTTCAGCTCTAGCTGCGTCCGCGCCGACGTGTTGGACGTCGAAAAACTCCGTATTTTTCATCGCGCTAACTAGCGAGCGGGTGAGCTTGCCGCCGCTATCTGCGATCACTACGGCTGAGGGCAGGTGGCGCGGATTGTTGTTTATCGCGTAACCAAAAAGCAGCATCAGCATCAGCGGCATCGCGATGATCATCGCTAGCGTCGCGCGGTCTCTTAAAATTTGACGAAATTCCTTTACGATCATCGCCGCGGTTCGAGAAAACGAGATAAATTTCATCGCCGCTCCTAACGCTCGTCTTTATGAAGCTCTAACAGGTGGATGAAAACATCCTCCAGACTCGCTTTTATCGCTCTTAGGCTTAGCTCGCCTTGCGGTATAGCAAGGCTCTTAACCGCATCTTGTAGCATGGCTTCGTCCTTTGCGGTTACGTGATAGCCGCTACCGAAAGCCGAAACACTAAGCGTGGCGTTTGAGGCTAGCAGCGACGCCGCTTCGCCCGCTCTATCTCCGCTTAGCTGCCAGACGTTTAGATTGTAGCCGGCGATGATGTCTGCTTGCGTGCCGCGGGCTAGGATCTTGCCGTAGGCGATGTAGATGAGCTCGTGGCAGCGCTCGGCCTCGTCCATGTAGTGCGTGGAGGCTAGCACGGTGATGCCGTCCTGGGCTAGTTCGTGGATGATATCCCAAAACTCGCGCCTAGCCTTTGGATCTACGCCCGCCGTCGGCTCGTCGAGCAAAAGCAGCTCCGGGCCATGCACGAGGCACATCGCAAGCGCTAGCCGCTGTTTCCAGCCGCCAGATAAACTGCCCGCTAGATGGTTTTGACGCGGGGCGAGGTCTAAGCGGTCTAGGATTTGATTTACGGCGACTTTTTGGTTTTTGACCGCAAAAAGCCTAGCGATAAATTCTAAATTTTCCTTCACGCTAAGGTCGTCGTACCAGCCAAATTTTTGCGTCATATAGCCCGTTTTTAGGCGTATGGCTTCGCTTTGGCCGCGGAAATCATACCCCAGACAGTTGCCGCTACCGCCGTCTGGTTTTAAAAGGCCGCAAAGCATGCGTATCGTGGTCGTCTTGCCGCTGCCGTTTGGCCCTAAAAATCCGCACACGCTGCCCTTTTTGACCCTGATATCTACGCCGTCCGTGATGATCTTTTTGCCGAATTTTTTGGTGAGGCCTCTAACATCGATGGCGTAGTCGCCGCTCTGCGGTTTTAGGCCCAAATTTGGAGTCAAATTTGAGCTTTGGTTTGCGGTTAAATTTGCTGCGTTTGTCAAATTTGACGGCAAATTTGCGCTGTTAAATTTCGCTTTTAACTCGTTTGCTAAATTTGATCCGCTCAAATTTGATTTTCTTTCAGTCTGCGACGGAGATTTGTCTGTGCCGTAAATTTTACCGCTGCGTGCGTTTAAATTTTGCCCCGGCGAAATTTCGTCTAAATTTAAACGCCGAATTTGAGCGGAGATATTTTGCGCGTTCACGGCTCTAGCCTCGCTTTTATCGGTAGCGATGGATGCAGGGCGGTTGCGTTGTTTTCGGGCACGGCCTCAACTAGATAGACCAGCGTACTTTGCGAGGTTTGGTTGTAGATGACGGGCGGTGCGTACTCGGGGGCGGATGCGATCTTTACGATACGAGCAGTAAAGTCCGCGCATCCCTCGCAGCTAATGCGCGCTTTTTGACCCTCGCGCAGGCTAGGCAGCGCTCCTGCCGGTACGAAAAATCTGATCTTGACCTCGCTAGGCGGCAGCAGAGATAGCACGGGCTGCGAGCCTTGGACGAACTCGCCCGTTTTATAAAATATATCTTCGACGAGTCCGGATTTTGGCGCTAGGACGGCGGTTTGCTCTAGTCTCCACCGCACGGCGCGCTCTTGCGCTTTGGCTGCTTGTATTTTTGCTTTTAGGCTTGTTATCTGCTCGCTTCTAGCAGGCAAATTTGCGATCTTTAGCGCGGCGTTTAGCTCGCTAACTAGGGCGTTTGCGCGGTCAAATTCCGCTTTTGCGGCGTCGAAATCTTTTTGCGAAACGGCATGTTTGGCCAGTAGCGACTTCGCGCGCTCGTAGTTGGCCTCCGCGATCCAAAGCGCGGCCTTTGCTTGTTTTAGCTCGGCATTTATCCGCTCGATCTCTTCCGAGCGCTTGCCTGTGCCAAGGTCGGCTAGTTCGGCCTCTAGCGCGTCTATGTTAGCTTTTGCGGCGTCTAAATTTGCTAGCGCTTCGGCGCTCTCAAGCGCAAAAAGCGGCTCGCCATCTTGGACGACGACGCCCTCTTTGACGCTTAATTTTACGATCCGTCCGCTAACGCTTGGCGCCACGTAAAGATAATCTCCCTCGACGTAGCCGTTAAAAAATGCGCTTCCCTTTTCGTCCGCACAGCCTGCAAAAATCAGGATAAAAAAGGCAAAAAGCGTGTAAAATTTGCTCAAATTTAAACCCATTTCGCCTCCTTAAAGCCGCTATTTCATTAGCATTATACTCCGCTTTGGTTAAATTTGGCTACATTTTAGGATGCTGCGCGGTACTCGAGAAGGAAATATTTTCGGCGTGTAGGCTTCGGATAGTGCGGTAGAAGCGGCGGTTTTTTATCTCTTTTTAGGAAAGAGTAATTTAAATTTGGAGCAAATTAGTGCGGCGATTATAGTATTTTTTGCGCTTTAAATTTCTTAGATGTGTTTTATAAGTACTGCAAAAACGGTATTACTAATAAAAAAGGATAAAAAATATCCAATTTAAGCATTCTTTGAAGATAGGGGTTATATAATTCCCGTTCTAATGATATTAGTTATTAATCTTAATCTTAAGGAGAGTGTATGAAAAAAATTATTTCAGGTGCGCTTGCCACATCTATTTTGGCTGCTTCGGCATTTGCTTTTAGTGTAGATGGCAACCCTAGCGTCAAATTCGTTGGTTATAAGTTAGCTAACAAAACAGCCGTCGAGGGTACGTTTAAAGATCTTGGCTTTAAAAGCGCGGAAAACGCAAATTTTGCCGATTTTCTAAAGAGTTTCGAGTTTAACATCGATCCTAAAAATATCGATACAAAGTTGCCCGATCGCGACAAACGTATCGGTATGATCTTTGACAGCAACGCAATAATGGCTAAAATTGTATCCGTAAGCGGCGACGAAAAAGCGGGCGAAGCTGAAGTCGAAGTTAGCGTAAAAGGAAACTCGAAAACCTACAAAACGCAGTATACGGTGGAAGGTGGTAAACTAAAGGCTAAAATCGGCATTGATTTGTTGGCTGATTTGAAACTCAATGAGACATTTGAAAAATACGCGGCTTCAGCCAAGCCTTTTCATGGTGGCAAAAGCTATCCGGATGTAGAAATCTCACTCGAAGCTAAAATAAAATAATCCTTAAATTCGGCGCTTAAAGATCTGCTTGCGCCGAATTTTCTACTTTATTATTATTTTTTATTCCGTAATGCCGAAAAATCGATAACTTAAGATATAATGAGCCGTAAAATTTAATTAAGGCGAAAAAATGACGACGAAAGAAAATAAAAAAGGGGCGGTAAGCGCGCTATTTTTGGCTATTGCGCTGTTTGCGGCGGGATGTGCGGGGTATTTTTATTACGGCATAGGCGGGACGGGCGTTTTTACGATGGTCGTTGCCGTGATCTGCGCCGTTTTTTGCGTGAAAAAGATATTTCAAGTTAGCTTTTTGAGCATCGATGACGACGGGTTTTTGGTGCAAAAAGGCGTCAAAAACGCCAAATTTTACTTTAAAGACATCGAAGAAATCGGCGTTCGCATGGTAGATGCCAAACGCAAAATCGACGTTTTAAATGTGAGATTTAAAAGAGGTAAACTAGACCGCGACGCAGCTGATGGCCTCATGCAGCCTATCGGCGACGACGATGCTGTGATATACGACAAATACGAGCTCTCAAAACACGAAGTTTTTAAAATTTTAAAGCAGAAATTTGAGGCGTTAAATACGCAAAAAAGCGAAAATAAGAAAAAGTAAAATTTGCGCGAACGCAAAAAGGATCCGCGGTGAAAGAGGAGTTTGAAATAGCCCGTAAAAGGGTCGCAATATACCGTATAGGAGCGCGAAATTTGACGCTAAAGACGGATGATGGTAGCCCGCAAAACGTAGCAGGCGCGCCGATAGTATTTTATAACGCGTTTGCCAATGAAGCGGACGAGATCGCGCGAGCTTTAAGCGAGCTTGGTAGCGTAAATCTCACGCTTGCGGCAGTGGGCGGACTGGAGTGGAACTCCGAAATGACGCCCTGGCCGATGCCTGCTCTTTTTAAGAAGGAGCCGCCTCTTGAGGGCGGAGCGGATGAATATTTGCAAACACTAACGCAGCAGATCGTGCCTGCAGTGCTAAAAAGAACGGGCGGTGCGGCGTGGCTTGGGATCGCCGGATACTCGCTAGGCGGGCTTTTCGCGCTTTATTCGCTTTATAAAACGCCTTTATTTACGCGCGTCGCTAGCGTTTCGGGTTCGCTTTGGTATAAGGATTTTCGCGAGTTTGCGCTAGGCTCGCATCTTGCGGGTAAGCCGGAGCGCGCGTATTTCTCGATCGGCGACCGCGAGAGTATGAGCAAAAACGAATACCTAAAAACGGCTCTAGACGCCACGCGCGACATTGCTGCGCACTTTGATAGGTTGGGCGTCGGAAGCAAATTTGAGCTAAATCCGGGCAATCACTACGCAGACGAGATAGGGCGCACGGTAAAGGCGCTAACGTGGCTGGTTGGCGGTGAAATTTAACTCTAAATATGCTACAGAATCGCCGTCAAATTTGAAAAATTTAGCTGCAACAGAAGTTAAGATGGCGGGCTAAATTTAAATTAGAAATTTGAACACACTATAATAAGGTAAAGTATCGCTAGATGGATTGTGGTCACAACTGCTAACAAAAGCAACGAAAATTATAAAAATTTAGGTGCAGAATTTTTCGCTTAGACGAGGCGAAATTTGATTTTTAATCGGATCGTATGTGCGATACGTGAGCATTAAAAATCAAATTTCAACGAAGTATAAGTAGAAAAAGGCAAGCCTAGGTTAGACTTCGTATCTCTCGCCCGGCTTCATTTCGATCATCTCCCACGGCAAACCCTGCTTATTTAGCTCGTCCATGAAAGGCTTGGCGTCAAAATTTTCCATGTTAAAGACGCCCTTGCCGCTCCAGATACCCTTTGCGACCATCATCGAGCCGATCATTGCTGGTACACCCGTCGTATAGCTCACCGCCTGCGCGCCCGTCTCGGCGTAGCAAGCCTCGTGGTCGCAGACGTTGTAGATATAGACTTGGCGCTCTTTGCCATCTTTTAGCCCACGTATCACGCAGCCGATGTTGGTTTTACCTTTTGTGCGCGGGCCAAGGCTCGCAGGATCAGGCAATAAGGTCTTTAAAAACTGGATCGGCACGATCTTTACGCCGTTATGTTCGACCTCGTCGATGCGTAGCATGCCGACGTTTTCTAGGCATTTCATATGCGTGAGGTAGCTCTGCCCAAACGTCATGAAAAAGCGGATTCGTTTCAGTCCTTTGATGTTTTTTACTAAGCTTTCCAGCTCCTCGTGATAGAGCAGGTAGCTATCTTTGACGCCTACTTTCGGGTAGTCCCATTTGAACATTATCTGCATCGGTTCGGTCTCTTTCCACTCTCCGTGCTCCCAGTAGCGGCCTTTTGCGCTCACTTCGCGCAGGTTTATTTCTGGGTTGAAATTCGTCGCAAACGGATAGCCGTGATCGCCCGCGTTGCAGTCTAGGATGTCGATCTCGTGGATTTCGTCAAAGAGATTTTGCTGTGCGTAGGCACAAAATACGTTCGTCACGCCCGGATCAAAGCCGCTTCCCAGCAGCGCCATCGTGTTTGCAGCTTTAAACTCGCCGTCCTTCGCCCACTGCAGCTTGTATTCAAATTTAGCAGTGTCGGGGTGCTCGTAGTTTGCAGTGTCGATGTATGGGATGCCGGCGCGAGAGCACGCGTCCATCAGCGTTAGGTCTTGGTATGGTAGCGCCACATTTAAAAGCAAATCGGCGCCCGTTTTTTTGATTAGATTTACAACCGCATCGGTGTCGTCCGCGTCGATCTGAGCGGTATCGATCTGCACGCCTAGGCGATCTTTGATAAATTTAGCGATCGCGTCGCACTTGCTTTTGGTGCGGCTTGCAAGGGTGATTTTTGTAAAAACGTCCGCGTTCATCGCGCATTTTACGGTCGCGACTTGGCTCACGCCGCCCGCGCCTATGATTAAGATATTTGACATTTTGGCTCCTTTAAATTTTAGTGATTTTATCCAAAGCTTATATAAAATTTGCTTTTAGTAGTTACAATAGCGCGAAATTTTAAAGGAATTTTATGCATAAGATTTTAATTTTTTTGCTTCCGATTTGGTTGTTTGGAATAAGCTGCGAGGAGGCGATGCAGCGCGGCATAGATGAGTTTATAAAGCCTGATCGCGATGCTGCGGCTATGGCGACAGCGGGTGAAAAGGCAGCCCAAATTTGCCTGGCTGAATACGGCGAGGAGAATGAAAACACTATAATGGCACTAAATAACGCAGGCGCGTTTTTTATGCTAGCAAACGAGCCGCAAAAGGCGCTCGAGGCCTACGAACGGTCGCTAAAAATTTTGCAAAAAGGGCTGGGCAAAGAGCACAAAGCACTAGCAAAGCCCTATCACGGCGTAGCTAGCGCGCAGTCAGCACTTGGGCGATACGATGAGGCGATAGCAAATTTCGGCTCGGCGATAAGATGCTATGAGCTTGGCGGCGAGAATACGCAAAAAGATCTGATGAGCTGCTACGCGGGGCTAGGCGATACGCTCTATAAAACGGGCGATTTTAACGGCGCATACGTAAAGCACGCCGTCGCGTTTAGAATCTATGAAGAGGTTTTCGGCACAGACGGCGTAAATTTGCTGCGAGCGAAGTATTATGCGCTGATGGCTGGCGATCTAGCGGGGCTCGGCAATAAAACGGAGGCGCTGCAAAACTACGAAAAAGCTCTTAAAATCGCGAATAAAATTTTAGAAAAAGGCGACGATAAGCACGCAAAAAGCCTAAAAGCAGAGGTGGAAGCAAAGATAAAAGAGCTGTAAATTTAGTGATTGGATCTTGAGGCGGGCCAAATTTACGGCTCAAATTTGACTCGGTCGTCGCTACTCGGCATTTAACCGCTTTGCCAAATTTGCCGCGCACGCAAACGCAAAATGCAGGTTGTACCCGCCGAGCATCCCCGTCACGTTTAAAACCTCGCCGATAAAGTAAAGCCCGCGAGTATCTTTGTGGCAGCAGTTTCCGTCTAGCGCGTCCGTGTCTACGCCGCCTCTTGTTACTTCGGCTCGCTCGAAGCCAAACGTGCCCGCAGGCGCAAATTCGTAAGCAAATAGCCGCGAGATTTTTGCCGCTTCATCCGCTTTGTACTCGCAGTATGGTTTGTCGCTAAGACCCGCCGCGCGCAAAAACTCGAGCGTAAATCGTCTAGGCAGCGGCAGGACGGTGCTGAGCTGTTTTTTGCTTTTTTGCGCGGTTTCGATATTAAAATTCGGGCAAAAATTTATCTCGATCAGACCTTTTTGCCAAAAAAGCGAAGCGTTTAGCACGGCCGGGCCGCTTATGCCTTTGTGAGTGAAAAGTATGTCGCCTGCAAATTTGCGCAGCATTTTTAGCTCGCGATTTGCAGCGTTTTTGTTTGCGCAAGCTACGCTAATCTCGGCCGGGAAGCAAACTCCGCTTAGATTTTTAAACCAAAATTCCTCTTTTTGCACGGTAAAACCCACGAGCGCCGGAGCAGGCGTGGCGACACTGATGCCAAAGCTTTGCGCTATTTCGTAGCCGATGTCGCTGGCACCTAGGCTTTTGTAGCTTAGTCCGCCGCTGGCTACGACGAGATTTTGGGCGTAAAATTTATCGTCGTTTTCGGCAATAACTTCAAAAATTTCGTTTAAATTTTGTTCGCAGCGGTCAAATTTCATCTCAAAATCCGTCAAATTTTCCTCGCGATTTTGCGCGGGAGAAATGTCTAAAATTTGCCCGTTTTCATCGGTAAAAATTTCTCTAGCGCCCTTTACGCAAATGCCGCAAAATATTTGTGCCCTGCTTTGTTTAGCGTGCCTTAAAAGCACGCCTAAAACGTCTTTTGCGCCGCTTTCGCAGAAAAATTGATTTTGCTTTTGCTCGTTAAATTTTAGCTCGCCAAAAAATTTTAAAATGTCTTTGAAATCTAGATTTTTTAGGATATTTGTGACAAAATTTGCGTCACCGAGGTAGTTTGACGCGTCGATACGGCGGTTTGTGACGTTGCACCTACCGCCGCCGCTAGCTAGGATTTTCTTGCCCGGAGTTGCGTTTTTTTCGAGTAGGGCGACGCTTTTGCCGCGTAAATTCGCTGCCAAAAATAGCCCCGCCGCGCCCGCTCCGATTATCAAAACGTCGTAAATTTTGCAAATTTTAGCCATCATAAAACCTCAAATTTTACGCACAGCAAAGCTAGCTAAAATCAAAAGTTGTTTTTTAGCGCTAGGAATTTTTGCTCTTGCGCTTCGTCTAGTTTCATTTTTTCGTTGCGATTTATGAAAAGCTTAAAGATCACGTTGTGATCCGCGTCGTAAAAGTGCAGGCTGTGTCCGAGAAATCCCATAAATTTAGTGCTCACAAAGCCGATGCTGGCGATTGATTCTTCTTTGAGGTGGCCGCCCAAAAAGCCGCTTTTATCGGTGAAATTTAAAAATCCTCTTGCTTTTTTAGGCATAGGCACGCTCACCTTGATCTCGATGATAAACTCAGGCGTATTTTTGATGAAAAGCATCTCGCCCCAAGTGCTGACTTCTTCAAAAATTTTCATCAAATTTTCTGCGCCGACTTCCTTAAATTCGTCATCGCCGCGGTATTGCAGGATTTCGTATTCGCGTACGTTTAGCTGTTTAGCCGCATCATAAACGGACATCTTTTTATCCTCAAAAAGCTCGTCGATTTGTTTTTTTAGATCGCTCATTTTTATCCTTTTTTGAGATTAGATTTTGATAATAGTATTTAAAAATAGCTAAAAATCGGCTAAATTTAGGCGTTCGGCGTCGTTGCGTTATCAAACGGCGCGTGAGCCGAAGTTTCGACGTTTTGCGAGGGACGAACTCGGTAAATTTTACCACCCGCAAAGCCTGCTAAACGCCTAAAATTTGCTTTATCTCCGCCTCGTTTGTTAGCTTGGAGTTGTATTTCACGACGAGATTTTGCGCGTTTTTGTAGCACTCCACGACACCTTTTTGCTTTTCGATCTCGGCTAGATCGGCGTCCGTGTCAGACGGCAGATAGATATTTTTAAAGATATTTGGGTTGTCTAGCCATTTTAGCGCGATCAGCCACACAACGCAAAGCACCGTCACGACGGCGGAAAGCGCGCTAAGACCGTAAAATTTAAGCAAAGTACCGCCGCCGATACCGCCGATAAAGCTTCCCATGTAGCCAAAGGCGTTAAAGATGCCTAAAGCCGCACCTTTTTGGCTTACTTTGCTAAATTTGGACGCCATTGATTGCAAGATCGGTTCGTGTAGGTTAAAACCTATGAAAAATATAATCACGCCGGCGTAAAATAGCGGCTTGTGTCCGAGCGAGAGCGCGAAAAGTCCGTAGCAAACGACGAAAA
>CAURMS010000012.1:0-14263 GCA_963526085.1 uncultured Campylobacter sp.
CCTTCAGTTTCAGGTATTTACCGCCGCTCACGGCGAGGAGGCTATGAGCTATTTTGCCGATAATCCAGATATTAGGCTTGTCGTTTGCGACTATAGGATGCCGGTAAAAGACGGCCTTGAGGTGTTAAAAGAGATAAGGGCGGCGGGCGATAAAAATCAAATCGGCGTTTTAATGATGACGAGTCCGAGCGAAAACGTAAACGGCGCGATATTTTTGAAAAACGGTGCGAATGATTTTATCGCTAAACCTTTTGTAAAAGAGGAGCTTATCTGTAGGGTAAATAATCTAATCGAAGCGATGGAAAATATAAATCAAATCGCTGATTTTGCCAATAAAGACTTCCTAACCGGCGTTTATAATAGAAGATATTTTTATGACGATATGAACGAATACGTAGCTTATGCCGAAGAGCGCGCCGAGCCTTATGCGGTGGCGATGATAGATATCGATCACTATAAAGAGATAAATGACGCCTGCGGCCACGATAGCGGCGACAGGGTGCTAAAAACGCTAGCTAAAAAACTAATCGACGAGACCAAAAATGGCGATTTGATAGCGAGATTTGGCGGTGAAGAATTTTGCATCGTGCTAAAAAACGTCTCAAATGAGGAGGCGGTTAAATTTTTCGTAAATTTAAGGGCAAACATCGCAAGCTGTAATGTTCAGCTGAAAAAAGAGCAGAAAAATTTTACTGTTTCTATCGGAGTGGCTTTTAGTAGGAGCGATTATAAGCTAGATGAGCTTTTGGAGCTTGCCGACGAGGCTCTTTATAGAGCAAAAGAAAACGGGCGAAATAGGGTAGAAATAGCCTGATGATAATAGACACCCACTGTCACCTGGATGATAAAAGCTTTGATGGCGATCTAATAAAAGTTATCGCAAATGCCCGAGAAAACGGCGTCGGCGGAGTGCTGATACCGGGTGCTGATATTAATGATTTACCAAAAGCGGCTAAAATAACCCGCGAATTTGAAAATGTATTTTTTGCCGTCGGAGTTCATCCGTATGATAAGGATGGATTTGATAAGGACGTACTTTATAAATTTGCAACAGACGAAAAGTGCGTTGCTGTAGGCGAGTGCGGGCTTGATTACTTCCGCTTTCCTAAAGACGAAAATGAAAAAGAGCTTGAAAAAGCGGAACAAAAGCGCATATTTAGAGCGCAACTCGATATAGCGGTAGAGTTAAATTTGCCGGTCATTTTGCATATTAGAGATGCAAATGAAGATAGTTTTAATATTTTAAAAGAGTATGCAAGCAGGCTAGTCGGAGCGGTTTTGCACTGCTATAACGCTTCGCCTTTGCTATTAGAGCTTGCTAAAATGGGCGAATTTTACTTTGGCATCGGCGGAGTTTTGACGTTTAAAAACGCGAAAAATTTGGTTCAAATTTTGCCCCAAATCCCGCGAGATAGGCTGCTGCTTGAAACCGATGCGCCGTATCTAACGCCTGAGCCATTTAGGGGGCGTAGAAATGAGCCTGCATTTACGCGATTAGTCGCGACGAAGATGGCTGAGATTTTAAATTTAAAAGAAGAAGAGGTAATGGAAATAACAACAAAAAATGCAAATAAAATCTTTACGAAATTTAATACGTAATCAAGGAGAAAAATGAAAATCTTTAGAGTAATAATGCTGTGTCTAGCATGTACGGGGTGGCTTTTTGCGACCGCGGCTAGCAGCGACGCAGAGCAAACCCAAAAGATGATATTAAAAGAATTTGACATAGATGCTAAATTTTTACAAAGCTCTCACTACGCTTCTATAAAAAATTCTATCAAAGACAGCAAAAGAAAAGAGTTTATAGATGCCGTAAAAGGCGGTTACAAACATATCCCGATGCTCCAAAAGATTATAAAAGATTCAGGTATCCCGGAGTCGTGTTTTTTTAGTGCTTTTACGGGGTCCGGTTTTTCAAATCACATAGTTTCTAGTAAAAAAGCCATCGGAATTTGGCAGTTTATGGAGTCTACGGCAAAACTTTATGGTCTTAGAGTCGATAAATACACCGACGAGCGAAAAGACCCGATGGCAGCTACCGTTGCAGCTACAAAATACCTACAGAGTCTAAAAAACGACTTTGGCAAGTGGTATCTTGCGATGATGGCTTATAACTGCGGCGATACTAGATTAAGGGAAGGCATTAAAAAGGCCGGAACTACCGATCTGGCAACATTGCTAGACGATAAAAAAAGCTATATGCCAAAAGAAACTAAAAATTTTGTAAAGAAAATTTTAGTCATTGCGCATATAGCAAAAGAGCAGGAAAATTTGCTGGCTAAAACGCAGGCCCTAAGCGGAACGAAAGGCATAGAACTATCAAAGATAGACGTCCCCGGTGGTACAACGCTAATGGAGGTAGGAGACAGCATAGGTCTTAGTCTAAAAAAGATGAAAGAGTACAATATGCATCTAAAATTCGTCTATACTCCGCCTACGGAAAAACCTTATTATCTTTATATTCCATTAAACAAAAAGAAAATGTTTAGCGACAATTTCGAAGTAGCGCAAAATAGAAAATTTGAAATTTACACTGCCAAAGAAAATGATACGCTACTAACTATAGCGGAAAAAACCGGCGTAAACCATAAGATCATAAAAGAGTACAACGGACTTGCTTCAAACGAGATCAAGCCTAGTCAAAAGCTAGTTATCCCAAGTGAGCAAAACGTAAACTATCTAGCCGAGTATATGGTAAAAAGCGGCGATACGCTCGGAGAAGTTTCACAGAAATTTGATGTAGCGCTTGAGGATTTAAAAGAAGCCAATACTCTTATGAGCTCAAACAGCTCGATTGGAGCCAAACTTGCCGCAACCGAGTAGGGCTAAATTTATATTTTTTAGTCTATTTTTCGTATTTTTTATGAGCGGCTGTTCGTTCTTAACCTCGCCTTCCGGCGGGATTACCGCTAGCGGCGGCTCAAAAAAGAGCGGCAAAATAAATAGTTCAAAAGGTGTGCATGAAGCAACTATGCGCCCGTATACCATAAACGGAAAAACTTATTATCCGACCGTAGTCAAGGTCGGTGATAGGGCTAGCGGTATAGCCAGCTGGTACGGTCCGGATTTTCACGGCAAAAAAACGTCAAACGGCGAGACTTACGATATGCACGCTATGACGGCGGCGCATAAGACTCTGCCGATGAACACTATGGTGCGTGTGACGAATATAAAAAACGGTAAAAACATCATCGTGCGTATAAACGACCGAGGCCCTTTCGTGGCAGGTCGCGTGATCGATTTGTCAAAAACTGGCGCAGTGAAGCTTGATGTATTTAACGCCGGCACGGCCCCCGTTTTACTAGAGGTCGTTGGCTTTAACGGCAACGTCGGCGGAGCTGTTGTAGCATCCTCTCAGCCTAGCTCAAAACAACCTAGCGGCTCGCTAAAAACGAGCACTCAAGCTAAAGCGCAACCGCAACAACAGTCTTTTGTCGGCGGTATTTTTATGGTGCAAATCGGCGCGTTTAAAAATTTAAGTGGCGCAAACGCTCATAAACGGCAGCACGCTGGACAATACGGCAACGGTGCCTATGATACTGTTATAAAGTCGTATGATCTTGACGGCGGTAAAATTTACAGGGTGTTTATAAGCGGCTTTAGAAGCGAAGAGGAAGCAAAAGACTTCATAAGCGCAGGGCATATCTCGGGCGCATTTTTCGTAAGGGAATAAGATGCAAAGAAAGACAAAAGAGACGGATATCAGCCTAGAACTTGAAATTTACGGCAGTGGCAAATCCGAGATAAGCACTGGCATAGGATTTTTTGACCACATGCTTGAGGCCTTTTGTAAGCACGCGATTTTTGATATGAAGCTTGTCTGCAAGGGTGATTTGCACGTGGATTTTCATCACAGCGTTGAGGACGTGGGTATCGTTATTGGGCAAGCTTTGCGCGAGAAAATTTATCCGCTTAGCGGCGTGGAGAGATTTGGTGAGGCGACGGTGGTGATGGACGAGGCGGCGGTAAACTGCGCTCTTGATCTTTCAAATCGCCCGTTTTTGGTATATGAAAGTATAAACGAGGGCAAAGTCGGCGAATTTGACGTAGAGCTGGCGAACGAGTTTTTCCAAGCCCTAGCGTTTAATGCTGCAATCACCTTGCATATCGCTAAAATCCGCGGACGAAACTCCCACCATATTTTAGAGGCCAGCTTTAAAGCTTGCGCCGTCGCGCTAAGAAGAGCTCTAGCTAAAAATGCTAGAGTCGGCGTACCTAGCACGAAAGGCGTGCTATGATAGAGATTATATTTTTAGATGTCGATGGCTGTCTAACCGACGGCAAGATCGTTTATAGCCCAAACGGTGACGAGCTTAAATTTTTTGACGTTAAGGACGGATATGCTATCGAGAGCTGGCTAAAGCTCGGTAAAAAGGTTGCAATCATCACTGGCAGAAGCTCGCCTATCGTCGAAAAAAGGGTGCAGGATCTAAAGATAACGCATGTCTATCAAGGCGTTAGCGATAAGCTTGAAGTCGCAAAACAGATACTAGAATTTGAAGGGCTGGAGTTTGAAAACGCTGCAGCAATAGGCGACGATTACAACGACTACAAGCTGTTAAAAAGCGTCGGATGGAGCTTTAAGCCAAAAAACGCGATCAAAGAGCTTGAAGTAAGAACGAGGCTCAACTATAAAGGCGGCAACGGCGCGGTGCGCGAGATGATAGAGATGCTTATCCGCAGCGAGGGCTTAATGCAAGAGTGGGCTAAGCGTTGGTTATAAGGATTTTTTACCTAGTCGTCAGCGTTTTTAGCGTAGCGATGGTTTATTTGGCGATTGAGGAGCCTTACTATAGCGAGCTCCTAAAAGGGGGCGAAGTGAGTGCAAACATGCAGATGAACGCAGTCACTGACTACGAGATGAATGCTACTGTAGTAAATGCCAGATATGAAGCCGATACGTGGAATAGATACTCCGAATTTGACGAATTTATAAAATTTAGAGCGGAAATTTTTAAAGATAACAAAGAGCATAACGTAAGCTCCGATAAAGCGTTTTATAACGGCGGTCGAATTATACTTAAGGGTAACGCGCGCTATGCAAATAATGAAAATTTGACCTTTTTATCAGACGAGGTCATTTATAGTACCGCAACAAAAGTAGCTACTACGCAAACGCCTTTTACGCTAACGAAAAACGAAGATAAAATAGTCGGCAAAGCCCTGGTTTATGACTTTGAGTTAAAAAAAGCTTATATCAAAAAGGCCTTTGCTTTGATAGAGCAAGATAGAAAAAGATAGGACGGAAAATGATAAATTTTGGTTTTAAAAAAGTGGCTTTAGTTTTGGCACTTAGCGCTTTACCGCTTTTAGCAGAGCAGGTGGAGATCACTGCGGATGAGTTTTATGCCGACGAAGGCAAGCAAATAAGCGAATTTAAAGGCAATGTAAATATTAAAAAAGGCAAGGATACGCTCACTGCAAATTTGGTAGTGATATATTTCGACAAAAAGAGAAATCCGCTAAAATACGTCGCTTCCGGCAGCGCCAAATTTAGAGTATTTATCAAAAATAAAACATACGACGGTAGTGGTAGCGAGCTTGTTTACGAGCCTGCGCCAAATTTATATACGATAAACGGAAACGGATTTTTACACGAGATAGAGACTGATAAAAAAGTCTACGGCGAAAAGATCACGGTCAATCAAAATAGCGGCACGTATAACGTAAACAGCGGCAAAAAAGAGCCGGTTAAATTTATCTTCCAGGTTGAGGACAAAAAGTGATCCGCGTTTTAAACGCAAAATTTCTTATCTCGGCGCCCGACATCTCGCTAGCTCCGCCTGCAAACTCTAGCGAAGTGGCTTTTCTTGGGCGCTCAAACGTGGGCAAAAGCAGCCTCATAAACGCTCTCGTAAATCAAAAAGGCCTGGCCAAGAGTAGCTCGACGCCGGGCAAAACCCGCCTCATAAATTTTTTCGAGGTCGAGTATGCGCGCGGCATAAAAAACGAACAGGGCGAGCCAAGCGAGGAGAGGGCAAATTTGACTTTCGTTGATTTGCCGGGCTTTGGATACGCAAAAGTTGCCAAAAGCATGCATGCGCAGTGGAGAAAAAGCCTCGACGAATATCTAAAATTTAGAGCCAATATTAAGCTTTTCGTGCATCTCATCGACTCGCGCCAGTTTGATATGCAAATAGATAGGGATGTAAACGACTATTTGCAAAGCTTTCTGCGCCCCGATCAAAAGATTTTAAACTTCCTCACCAAATCAGACAAGCTAAATCAAAGCCAAAAAAGCGCTGTTTTAAAGGTCTATCCAGGCGCGTATTTTGTTTCGGCGCTTAAAAAAACAGGCGTAGAAAAGGCAAACGAGCTTATATATCTAAACGCACTGGGGCTGTAATGAAATCAAAAAGCCGCAGGCAAATTTTGGCATTTTTACCATCAAATTTTCTAACTAAATTTACAAATTTAAGCGCCGCCAAGGCCAAATTTATAAATTTAGCTAAAAACCTATAATAATGCAAACGAGTGCGGCGATGCGAAGACTGGGCGCGGAGAAGCGATTTTTAAAACAGCTTGCTTGGGTTGCTTTTCTTATTTTTTATCAGAGCCTAACGACCGTATTTGCGTACCTGCCGCCTCTTATCGGGATATTTTTTATCTATATGATTATGCTAACCTTGCAAAAACAAAAGACGCTCAAGGAGTTTGGCAAGGAGTGGTATTTTTGTCTGTTTTACCTCACTTTTGCCGAGCAGGTGCACGGGTTTGCGCTGTTTTCGGCCGTGATTGCGTTTATGCTTTTTTATCATTTTATGTCCGACTGGCTCATTGTTACGCTAAAATCAAGAGAGCTTTTGGCGGCGGGATTCGTCGCTAGCGGCTACGTTTGGACCTGCGCGACGAGCTCTTTTATCTTATACGCAGCAAATTTGCCTATACTCAAATTTGACTACGAGTACTTGATCTACGTCGGCGTGGAGTCTGTTTTGGCGGTAGTTTTGTTTAGGGGGCGCTTATGAGGATTCGCATAGTCTTTGGCATCATATTTAGCGTCTGGGTACTTTTGCTGGTGCGCGTTTATTACCTTAGTGTCAAGTCAAATGACTTTTACGAGGAGATCGCCGAACAAAATGCGGTAAAAACACAGTATCTAGCTCCCGTCAGGGGGCTGATTTTAGACGCCAAAGGCCGTCCGATGGCGGTAAATCGCCTCGGTTTTTCCGTCGCTTTAAAGCCGCATCTAAGCGGCAAGAGGGCGGAAATTTTAGACGCCGAGCTTGCAAATTTGCAAAATTTATTCGAAGACTTAAATGTCACGAAACTAAAGCGCGAATACGTCAAGGCCGACTCGCCTTATAACCAAGATTTTATTCAGATTATAGATTTTATGGATTACGACAAGATGATACCGCGTATAGCCGAGCTCTCGCTGCGAGAAAATTTGGAGGTCAAACCGGCATCCAAGCGCCACTATCCCTACAATAACCTAGCTTCGCACATCATTGGCTACGTTGGTCGCGCAAATCAGCAAGACGTTGAGTCCGATTCCGTCGCAAAGCTAACCAATCACACGGGCAGAAGTGGCACGGAGCGCTTTTATAACTCCGTCTTGCAGGGTCAAGAGGGCGTGCGAAAGGTAAAGGTAAACGCGCTAAATCAGGAGGTCGAGGAGATCTCGGTGAGCTATCCGCAAAGCTCAGACATCTCGCTCACGATCGACCTTGAGATGCAAAAGTACATCGAGGAAATTTTCGGCGATAACGCGGGCGTTATCATCGTGATGGACGTGAGAGACGGCTCGATACTGGCTGCCGGTAGCTTCCCCGAGTATGATTTAAACCCGTTTGTTACGGGGTTATCGCAGGCTAAGTGGGACGAGCTCGTTAAAAGTATCGATCATCCGTTTACAAATAAACTCGTAAACGGCCTTTATCCGCCGGGCTCGGTTATAAAAATGGGCGTAGCGATGGCGTTTTTAGATACCGGTAAGATGAACCGCTCCGACGGATATTTTTGCTCGGGCTCATTTGAGCTTGGAGGGCGAAATTTTCGCTGCTGGAACGTCTACGGGCACGGCTTTATAGATATGAACTCGGCCATCCGCGAGAGCTGCGACGATTATTTTTATAAGGGCAGCTTAAAAGTCGGTATAGACGCTATCTCGCCGGTTTTAGAGCGGCTGGGGTTTGGGCAAAAGAGCGGAGTGGATCTGCCAAATGAATTTGTCGGTATCGCGCCAGGACGCGAGTGGAAGATGCAAAAGTACGCTCAGCCGTGGTATCAGGGCGAGACGCTCATTACCTCGATCGGACAGGGCAACTTCCTCGTGACGCCGATGCAGGTGGTGCGATATACGGGCATACTAGCGACGGGGAAAAATATCGTCCCGCATTTTTTACGCAGCGTAAACGGCGAGGAGGTTAAATTTGAGCCTACTGACGATATACTAACGCCGTTTGAGAAAAAGCAGCTGCCGTACATCCAAAAGGCGATGTATGAGGTCGTAAATCATAAAAAAGGCACCGCGCATAAGTATTTTAAAGAGGCAAAACTCACGCTAGCGGCAAAAACTGGTACCGCGCAGGTCGTGGGTATCTCGCAGGCCGAAAAAAAGCGTATGAAAGAAGAGGACATGGAGTATCTGCGCCGCTCGCACGCGTGGGTGACTACCTACGGGCCGTACGAAGAGCCTAGATATGCCGTTACCGTTATCATCGAGCACGGCGGACACGGCGGTCTGGCTGCGGGACCTCTCACGGCTAAAATCTTTAATAAGCTACTAGAAATGGGCTATATCGATCAAAAATACGAAATTACCTCGCTAGCAGATATCGAAGCTGCGCAAAAGAAGAAAAATTAAAATTCTGTGTTTAAATTTGGTGTTAAATTATGTCAAAATTGATCAAATTTCTAAAATTCTAGCGGATTATTCGCGAAGTAAAATTTGAGTTGAATTACAAAACCGGCAAGCCGAATTTATCCCTCAAACATCTCCGAAAGTTCACTTGTAGCGATATTTACAATTTTATTGTTTGCGTCTAGTTCGATCAAATTTTGGGTTTTAAATTTAGCTAAAATCCTTGAAAACGTCTCTGGAGTGATGTTTAGGATGGAGGCTATTTTGATATGTTTTAGTTCGTTAAAAAGGTCGGCGTGATTAACGAGAAAGCTCGCAACCTTGGCCTCGGAGTTTAGCACGAGCTCTTGATGTATTAGCTCGCTTGCGATTTTTAGCTTTTGCGAGAGCGATTTGATGATTTGCAGCGATACGCGCGGGTTTGATAAAAACTCGGCGTAAAATTTATCGTAGTCGATTTTTAGCACTTCGCCGCCTGTTAAAAATATCGCCGTCGCCGGAAATTTGATATTTTCAAAGTTGGCAAGCTCGGCTACGAAGCTAATCCCGTTAAACTGATGCATAAAAATCTCTTTGCCTTTAGGGCCGATTTTATAGAGCTTGAGCGAGCCTTTTATGAGGAGGTGGAGCCACTTTGACTCCTCGCCCTCCATAAATAAAAACTCGCCTTTTTTATATTTTTTTAGGATGCTGATATCTTCTAGCCTTTTTAGCTCGGCCTCGTTTAGCCCCTGAAAAAACGGGATTTGTTCTAGCATTTGCCGTTCTTATTTATTTTTTAAAAGATCTCTGATCTCTGTTAGAAGTGCGACGTCCTCAGGTATCGGCGCAGGCTCTTCTGTTTTTGGCTCTTCTTTTGGTTTTTTGAGCGAATTTATAGCCTTAACTACGCAGAAAATACAAAACGCGATAATCGTAAAATCGACCATCGTTTGTATGAACGAGCCGTAGTTTACGGTTACGGCAGCCGTATCGCCGACCGCGTCTTTTAGGGTGATTTTTAGGTCAGAAAAATTTACCCCGCCGGTTAGTACGCCTACGATTGGCATGATCACGTCGCCCACTAGCGAGCTAACGATCTTACCGAAGGCGCCGCCGATCACGACGCCCACTGCCATGTCGATGACGTTGCCGCGCATTGCGAATTCTTTAAATTCCTTGATAAAACTCATCTTTTTCCTTTAAATTTTAAAATTAGATATCAATTATATTTATTTTAGCTTCACAAAAGATAAAAAAGCCAAGTTAAATGCTTAAAATGCTATAATCGCCCCTAAAAATCAATAAGGAAACAAAAATGTATCGTTTTGCGCCGTCGCCGACAGGCGATATGCATCTGGGAAATTTAAGGGTTGCGATCCTAAACTACGTCTGTTCGCTCCAGGATAAAAGCGGCTTTATCATCCGCATCGAGGATACCGACAAGGAGCGCAATATCCCCGGAAAAGATAAGGAAATTTTAGAAATTTTGGAGCTTTTCGGGATCAAATGGGACACGCTTTATTATCAAAGTAAAAATTTGAAATTTCACCGCGAATTTGCAGCAAAGCTTTTGATAGATAAAAAGGCGTTTTCGTGCTTTTGCACCGAAAGCGAGCTTGAAGCCAAAAAAGAAGCCGCAAAGGCTAGAGGTGAAGCCTACCGCTACGACGGCACATGCGAGCACCTAAGCGACAACGAAGTGCTAAATAACCAAAAGCCTTTCGTCGTGCGCATGAAAAAGCCGCTAGGCACGATGAAATTTAAAGACGCTATAAAGGGCGAGATCAGCTTCGAGCCTGAAAACGTCGATAGTTTCGTCATTATGCGCGCCGATTTTACGCCGACTTATAACTTCGCCTGCGCGGTCGATGATATGCTAGAGGGCGTTACTTTTGTCATCCGCGGCGAGGATCACGTCAGCAACACGCCAAAGCAAGACCTCATCCGCGAGGGCCTAGGCTACACGCAAAAGATAAACTACGCCCACCTGCCTATCATCCTAAACGTCGAGGGCAAAAAAATGAGCAAACGCGAGAATGAAAGTAGCGTAAAATGGCTACTATCGCAAGGCTTTATGCCTGAAGCCATCGCAAACTACATCGTTTCGCTAGGCTACAAGGCGCCGGTTGAAATCTTTACGATCGAGGAGGCGGCGCAGTGGTTTGATATCTCGAAGGTTTCGGCGTCTCCGGCCAAATTTGACGTTAAGCAGCTTGAGCACATCAATCGCGAGCACATAAAAAGAGCAAGCGACGTAAGACTAGCCGCGCTAATGGGCATAAAGCCCGAATTTGCCGCTATAGCTAGATTTTACACGCAAGAAAGCAGCCTGCTAACCGAGATAAAAACTAAGGTCGATGCGATTTTCGCGACCAAATTTATCCCTGATGAGTTTAAGGCCGGATGCGAGGCGATAAAAGCCGCTGTAAATTCGCTAAATTTGAGCGAATTTGGTGAATTTAACGAGCTAAAAAAAGCCCTAATGGACGCGACCGGACTAAAAGGCAAAGGCTTTTTTATGCCGCTTAGGATTTTACTCACGGGCGCCGAACACGGTCCCGAGCTTAGCGAGCTATATCCGCTCATCAAACCGTATCTAAAGGAAATTTTAAGATGATATTTTCGGTATTTTTAGAAGCAGTCGGCAGTATCCTGCATATCGTTATCAGCGCCTACACGTGGATCATCATAGGCGCAGCGATCATAAGCTGGGTGCGCCCTGATCCCTATAACCCTATCGTGCAGTTGCTCTACCGCCTCACCGAGCCCGTCTATGCCGCTATCCGCCGCGTGATACCGACGGTTTTTGGCGGTATAGATATAGCGCCTATTATCGTGCTTTTGTCGCTTCAGTTTATAGATAGATTTTTCGTAAGGCTTATGTTTGCGTACGCTGCTTAAATTTATCCTGCCCGCGATTTTTGCTGCGGCGGCGTTTGGCGGAGTTAAGAGTTTTGATGAGATAAAAGACGAGCCTAAGGGGCTTGCTAAGGATTACTACTTTTACCGTCTTTTAACCGAAGGCGACTACACTAAGGAACAGGCGCAAATTTTAAACAAAGACGTCTTTCGCCGAGCGGGCGTACTGGCAAAGAAACTGGCCGAGATTTTGCCGCCAAAAAAGGTCAAAGGAAACTGCGATAGCGTGGGCGTGAAAAATATCCTGGATGCCAACGTAACCTGCCAAAAACAGCGCCTCAGAGTGCCTTTTATGATGAAGCTAAAAAAGGAGACGAGACAAAAGCTGGCGGATAAATTTAAAGACTCCGATCCGCTTCTTTATCGGCGCTTGAGCTCGCTAAGCGAGAAGCACCCCGAGGACGAATTTGCCAAATTTAACGATACGGACGCGTTTTTGGTTTATTTTAAACAGTCCTCGCACAAGGATAAATTCGACAAGATATTTGACGCAAATTTTATAAATTCGCTCGCAGCTAAAAAAGAGTTTCACGTTCTAGCAAATGATTTGATAATCGATAAAAAATCGGCCAAATTTAGGCAAAATTTTCTCGCGATAAAAGAAACCGAGCTTGCGGGCAAGGATGCCTTTATGCTCGGCATCAACGCGGTTTTGTTAAATTCACCAAAAGACGCGATGAGGTTTTTTGCTAGAGCCGAGGCGGCATTTGATAGGCAGGACCGCAAGGATAACGCCGTGTTTTGGCTGTATCTACTAAGTAAAAATACAATCTATCTTGATAAGCTAAATCAAAGCCGCGACGTAAATATCTATACACTTTATGCAAACGAACTAACCGGCGCAAGTCCGGCCGCAAACATCGTCTTGCCGACGCCTACGAAAGAAAAGGTAGAGGGCTATGACATAAAAGACCCGTTTTTGTGGCAGAAGACGTTTAAAATGATAAAAGAGATGAGTGCCGAGGACGCAGCAAAGCACTCCGAGACCTTTAACACCAAAGAGACGCTGGGGCAGTATGCCTACCTGATGGAAAAAGCAAGCGGCTACAAGGATAGCTACTTCGTCATGCCGTTTGTTGATGAGCTTGAAGACGTAAACGCGACTAGAAAAGCGCTACTTTACGCGATCGGCAGGCAAGAGAGCCGCTTTATCCCGGCCGTTATCTCGACCTCTTACGCGCTTGGTATGATGCAGTTTATGCCGTTTTTAGCTAATCACATCGGCAAAAAAGAGCTTGCGATCCCAAATTTCGATCAAGACGATATGTTTGATCCGCGCCTTGCCTTAAAATTTGCGGACCACCACTTAAATTATTTGGAGAAATACCTCTACCATCCGCTTTTTGTGGCTTACGCATATAACGGCGGTATCGGCTTTACCAAAAAGATGCTTCAGCGAGGCGACCTTTTTAACGAAGGCAAATACGAGCCGTTTTTATCCATGGAGCTAGTACCCTTCGCCGAGAGCCGCGACTACGGCAAAAAGGTACTCGCAAACTATGTTATCTACCTAAGGCTTCTCCGTTCCAGTACATCGATTTCGACACTTTTTGAAAGCTCAAAGAAACCTGCTTTGACGGATAAATTTCGAAAGTAAGGTTGATTTTATCGCTTTTGATCTCCGGGGTGCTGACTTCAAAGTACTGCGCCCACGGAACCTCAAAGCTTACTTTTTCCAAAAGCGGATCGTTGGCGGTCAGGCGTCTAACCATGATGCCTCGCTGCGAGCCGTTTGCGCTAAAACTATCCTCTAAAATTTTAGCCTCTTTAGGATGCACGGCCACGACGAATATCTCTCTTTTTTGCTCGCCCACAAGCTCGCTATAGATCGGGTTTAGATAAGTCGCGACGATTAGGATATTCGTCTTGGCATCTATGATTTCAGATTTGCTAGTGTAGGCTAAAAGCTCGTTTTTTAACGGTTCGTGGATATATTTTTTATCCGCACAGCCGACTAACGCCAAAATAAAACTTAAAAAAAATATGCTCTTTTTCATTTTAAAACCTCGCTAAATTTGGCCTTATTTTAGATAAATTTTGCTTTTAAAAAGCCTAAATTTGCTATAATTCGCGTAAATTTTAAAAATTCGGAGAAAAATGAAAAAAGCGGCGATGGCGTTTTCGGGACCTTCAAATAGCGGCAAAACTACGCTTATTTTAAAGGTCGCCAAAAAATTTATCGATGACGGGCTAAAAGTCGTGATCATCAAACACGACCCAGGCGACAAGGCGAGGTTTGATGTCGAGGGCAAGGATAGCTACAAATTTAGTCAAATAGGCGCCGAGGTCGCGGTTATGAGTCCGACGCGCACGACTTTTTTCTCGCAAGAGAGCAAGAGCGTGGACGACGTCGTGGCGATGGCGGGTGAGTTTGATTTGCTGCTGGTAGAGGGATTAAAGACCCTGCCGCTGCCGCGCATCAGCGTGTTTAAGGAGGAGATAAACGAGGATTATCTTAGCTTTTCAAACGCGATCGCAAGCTACAAAAGAGACTATGTCATAGATAAGCCAAACTTCGATCTAGACGATACGCAGACTATCTGCGAGTGGATACTA
>CAURMS010000013.1:0-13657 GCA_963526085.1 uncultured Campylobacter sp.
CGTCTAAAATTTCGCCCAGATACGGCTTCCAATCGGTGTTTTCGTGCGGCAGCGATAAAAATATCAACTCTTGTTTTTCCCACTCTGCAAACGCTCTCAAATTCGTCCTTTATTTAAATAATTTCTATCAAATTTTAAGGGTTATGATACCTTTTGCAAGCTTAAATTTTAAAATAAATCATACAAAATTAGTTTTAAATTTAGTTTGCTTTCGCTACAATCTCGCGAAATTATCAAAAAGAAGCTAAAAAATTTATGGATTTTGAGTTTATAAAAGAATTTACGCCGATGTTCGTAAAAGCGGGCATTTTCACAGTCAAGCTCTCGCTTTACGGCATCTTGCTCTCGCTTATTATCGGCATATTTTGCACGCTGGTTAAATTTTACAAGGTCAAGGTCCTAACGCCCATCGTAAACGGCTACATCGAGGTTTCTAGAAACACGCCGCTGCTTATACAGCTTTTTTTCCTCTACTACGGACTTAGCAAATTCGGGTTAAATTTGAGCGCCTTTACCTGTGCGGTCGCGGGACTTGCGTTTCTAGGCGGCAGCTATATGGCTGAAAGCTTTAGGCTTGGCTTTGAGGCGGTAAAAAAGACGCAGATCGAGGCCGCGCTTAGCGTCGCGCTCACACAGGGGCAAATTTTACGCTACGTTATCTTGCCTCAGGCATTTAGCGTCTCGATCCCCGCGGTCGCGGCTAACGTCATCTTTCTCATCAAAGAAACCTCGGTCATCAGCATCATCGCCCTGCCCGACCTAGTTTACGCGACCAAGGACATCATCGGGCTTTACTACATGACCGACGAGGCGCTTTTTATGCTCGTAGTTAGCTATTTGATTATCATTTTGCCGATATCTTTGGTGTTATTTTGGCTTGAAAAAAGGATGAGAGTTGGACGGAGTTAGTATTTTATTCGACCCGCTGGTCTTAAAGCGGCTGATTTTCGAGGGGCTGTGGATGAGCGTGCAGATTTCGGCCATCTCGATCGCCATCTCTCTTGTTTTAGGCACGTTTTTGGGCGTGGCTATGAGCTCGAAAAGCAAATTTATCTTTTTCGTGCTAAAAATTTGCCTCGAAATCGTACGTATAATGCCTCAAATCGTCTGGCTATTTTTATTTTACTACGGCGCGAGCAAGGCTTTTGGGCTTGATATCTCCAAATTTAACGCCTCGCTCATCGTATTTAGCCTGTGGGGCGTGTTTGAGATGATGGATATCGTGCGCGGCGCGATCGTATCGATACCGCGGCATCAGTTTGAGAGCGCGGCGGCTCTGGCGCTTAGCAAGACTCAAATTTATCTTTACGTCGTGATCCCGCTAGCCACGCGCCGTCTAGTGCCTGCCGGCGTAAATTTACTAAGCCGTATCATCAAAACCACCCCGATCGTCGCTCTCATCGGCGTACCCGACCTGCTAAAAGTCGGACAGCAAACGATCGAGGCGGCGAGCCTAACGGCAAACCCGACCGTGCCGTTTTGGATATACGGCTTTATATTTTTATTATATTTTCTCATCTGCTATCCTATCTCAAAACTATCCAAGATACTTGAAAACAGATGGGCATAAGGAATCAAATGAGCGAAATTTTAAAACTCTCAAATTTAAGCAAATCTTACGGCGACTTGCAGGTGCTAAAAGGAATCGACCTTAGCGTCAAAAACGGCGAAGTGGTCGTGATCCTGGGGCCGTCAGGATGCGGCAAAAGCACTACTCTGCGCTGCATAAACGGCCTTGAGCCATTTGACGGCGGACAGATAAAGATAGCCGGCGAAAAAATCGACAAAGACTACAAGGACTGGATAAAAATCCGCCAAAAAGTGGGCATGGTTTTTCAAAACTACGAGCTGTTTGATCATATGAACGTCATCGAAAACATCGTGCTAGGCCCGGTAAAAGCGCAAAAAAGAAGCCGCGAAGAGGTCGAAAAAGAGGCCGAAGCGTGGCTGGAAAAAGTAGGCCTAAAACACAAAAAATACACCTATCCAAAGGAGCTTAGCGGCGGGCAAAAGCAGCGTATCGCCATCGTGCGAGCGCTTTGCATGAGGCCAGAAATCATGCTATTTGACGAGATAACGGCCTCGCTAGATCCAGAGATCGTGCGCGAGGTGCTAGATGTCGTCATAAATCTCGCAAAAGACGGCATGACGATGCTAATCGTAACGCACGAGATGGGCTTTGCGCGCTCGGTGGCAAATCGCATCGTCTTCATGGATGAGGGCAAGATCGTCGAGGAGAGCGAGCCCGAGGCATTTTTCACGCATCCAAAAAGCGAACGCGCGAAGAAATTTTTAAATTTATTTTCGTTTTAGGGGTTTTAAATTTGATGTTTTTAGGCTAAATTTGAAAGCTTTTCATCAAATTTAGCTTTTAAGTCCTTGCACTTCCATCAAATTTAAACAACTTAAAGTTCTCATCTTGTTTTAACTCAAATTTACTCAAAATAACCGGCCTAAATTTGATCTGCTAGCCATTTCTTAAATTTAAAATTAAATTTATAAATTTATTTTGAGTAAATTTTACACTCCATTTTAAATCTAGCGTTACGTTTTTAAACAAAATTTGATTTTTCTCTACACCAGCCATCCAAAAAAATACAAATTTAGTCGCATTTTAGCCAAGCTTTTGTATATTTTGCGCACTTTATTTTAAAGGAGAAAGAATGAGAAAACTTCTGTTTTCATTTTTGGCAACATTCGCCGCCGTCTTTCTAACGGGTCAGGCTAATTTGCAGGCTGCCGAAGCGGACGCTTTGGCTAAAATCAAAGAGCGCGGATACGTGCGCGTGGGCGTCTTTAGCGACAAACCGCCGTTTGGCTACGTCGATAAAGAGGGCAAAAACCAAGGCTACGACATATACTTCGCCAAACGCATCGCAAAGGATCTGCTAGGCGACGAGAGCAAGGTTAAATTTGAGCTTGTAGAAGCAGCAGGCCGCGTAGAAGTGCTAGTAGCCGACAAGGTCGACATCACTTTGGCAAATTTTACAAAAACGCCGGAGCGTGCCAGAGTCGTTGATTTCGCGCTTCCGTATATGAAAGTGTCGCTAGGCGTAGTTAGCCCGGACGGTGCGGTCATAAAAAGCGTGGACGAGCTAAAAGGCAAAAAACTAATCGTCAATAAAGGCACGACCGCGGATGCGTATTTCACGAAAAATCACCCTGACATCGAGCTTATAAAATACGACCAAAACACCGAAACCTTCGCCGCTTTGGTAGATAAAAGAGGCGTAGCACTAGCGCACGATAACGCGTTACTTTTTGCGTGGGCTAAGGAAAATCCTGGCTTTACCGTCGGTATCGAGGCCCTAGGCGAGGTAGATGTCATCGCACCTGCGGTCAAAAAGGGCAACAAAGCGCTACTTGAGTGGCTAAATAACGAGATTGTAGAGCTTGGCAAGGAAAATTTCTTCCATAAAAACTATGACGCCACGCTAAAACCGATCTACGGCGATAGCGTAAATCCGGAATCTCTCGTCGTTGAAGGCGGCAAACTATAAAACCAAAGTCGGAAGAAATTCCGGCTTTTTCATTCTATACATTTTAAAATTTAAAGCATTAGTTAAATTTACCACCCACACAGCCCACCGTTGCGATATTTTAAATACGACTAAAATTTTACACTTGCTTCTTATTAAAGCAAATTTGATCCGAAAAATCCAATAAGTAAACCGTCAAATTTAAGCTCACATATCAAAGTTTGTAAATTTTAATCGCTATAGAGTTCAAGGAAATTTTTTAATTATTAGAAAGGATAATTTTGTGGATTTTTGTAAAAATTACAAAGAAAGTTTAAAATAAAACCTGCGGAAAGCCGAAGCCTTCCGCAGATAAAGGCGTATTACATCATTCCGCCCATGCCGCCCATTCCACTCATATCAGGCATCGCAGGCATTGGCTTGTCCTCTTTTAGCTCGCTTATGGTAGCTTCCGTAGTTAGGAGCAGGCTCGCCACGCTGACAGCGTTTTGAAGAGCCACGCGCTCAACCTTGACCGGGTCGATGATACCGGCTTTAAACATATCCACATACTCGCCAGTAGCTGCATTAAAGCCGTAGTTATCATCTTTGCTTACGCTTACAGAGTTTGCTACTACGCCCGCGTCAAAGCCCGCATTTTCAGCGATCTGGCGGAGCGGAGCGGTTAGCGCGCGTCTTACGATATCAGCGCCTATAGCTTCGTCGCCGCTTAGTTTTAGATCCACTTTTGTGCTCGCTTTGATAAACGCAGCGCCGCCGCCGATTACTATACCCTCTTCTACGGCCGCTTTAGTCGCGCTTAGAGCGTCGTCCACGCGGTCTTTTTTCTCTTTCATCTCAGTCTCGGTAGCAGCGCCCACTTTGATGACCGCTACGCCGCCGCTTAGCTTAGCTAGGCGCTCTTGCAGTTTTTCTTTGTCGTAGTCGCTTGTGGTTTCTGCGATTTGAGCTTTTATTTGGATGATTCTAGCATCGATTGCAGATTTCTCGCCTGCGCCGTTTACGATAGTCGTGTTGTCTTTGTCGATGATGACGCTTGAAGCTTGTCCTAGGTCGCTTAGAGTCGCGCTTTCTAGCGTTCTGCCTAGCTCTTCGCTCACTACTTCGCCGCCAGTTAATATCGCGATATCCTCAAGCATCGCTTTTCTGCGATCGCCAAAGCCAGGAGCCTTAACCGCAGAGATATTTAGTACACCGCGAAGCTTGTTTACTACTAGCGTCGCAAGTGCCTCACCCTCGATATCTTCAGCGATGATTAGTAGCGGTTTGCCTGTTTTTTGGATCTGCTCGAGCACAGGCAACAAGTCTTTTAAATTTGTAATCTTCTTATCAAATAGCAATATAAACGGATTGCTCAGCTCAACCTGCATCTTTTCAGCGTTCGTGATGAAGTACGGACTTAGATATCCGCGGTCAAACTGCATACCCTCGACCACGTTTAGCTCGTCGTGGATAGATTTTGCTTCCTCTACTGTTATTACGCCGTCTTTGCCGACTTTTTCCATCGCGTCTGCGATCAGTCCGCCGATAGCAGAGTCTGAGTTTGCAGAGATAGTCGCTACTTGAGCGATCTCTTTTTTATCGGTTACCTTGCGAGATAAGCTTTTTAGCTCGGCGATTATAGCTGCAGCTTGCTTGTCCATACCGCGTTTTACCTCGACCGGATTTGCGCCTGCGGTGATGTTTCTTAAGCCCTCTTTAAAGATAGAGTGCGCCAAAACCGTAGCCGTAGTCGTGCCGTCGCCCGCCTCGTCGTTTGTTTTGCTGGCAACCTCTTTTACTAGGCCTGCGCCCATATTTTCTATGGTGTCTTTTAGCTCGACTTCTTTAGCCACGCTCACGCCGTCTTTGGTGATCGCTGGAGCGCCGAAGCTCTTTTGCACTAGCACGTTTCTGCCGCGAGGCCCCATCGTTACTTTTACAGCGTCGTTTAGTTTTCTAACGCCTTCGTATAGTTTGTTTCTAGCCTCGTCTGAAAAAAATATCTCTTTTGCCATTTTTATTCCTTTAAATTTAGATTATTTTAAAACGCCCAAAACGTCTTCGATTTTTAGAACCAAATACGTCTTGCCATCAAGCACGACCTCGGTGCCGCCGTATTTAGCGAAAACCACGCTATCGCCCACGCTTACGCCTTCCACCTCGCTTGATACCGCCAAAACCTTGCCGCTTAAAGGTTTTTCTTTTGCATTATCGGGTATAATGATGCCCGAAGCGGTCGTTTTGACGTCCTCGAGACGCTCGACTAAGACTCGTTTGCCTAACGGTTGAAAATTCATGATTCATCCTTTATGGTTTGATTTTACTTTTTTAGCACTCTTTTGTTTTGAGTGATGAAATTATAGTCAAATTTTTAGAATTTGTCAATAATTTAGCTAAAATTCTTAACAAGTCTTAGTATAATCGGCTCAAGTTTCATAATAAAATTAAACTAAATCTAAAGGATAGACGATGAAAATTTTAGGTGCCCTGCTCGGACTGGTTTTTGCTTTGCTTATCGCGGCTTATGTCGCGGCCTTTACGGATTTTGGCAACGGTTTTGTTAAGCCCTATGCTCAAAATTTAATTAAAGAAAAAAGTGGATTTGACGTGAAATTTGACAAATTTCAGATCCGTCCGACGAGCGTAGATATCGTAGCTAACGTAAACGGCGAGATAGCGGCGAACGTAAACGGCGGGCTTTCGGTTTTCTCTCAAAGCCTCGATCTAAAATACAACGTCGCGGTTAGCGATCTAAAAAGCCTGGGCGTCAAACTAAACGAAGCCATGAAAATATCAGGCATCGCAAAAGGCAAATTTAGCGATTTCGTCGCTAGCGGAGTAGGCCAAATGCTTGGCTCAAACGTCAGCTTTGACGCAAATTTAAAAGACTACAAGCCGCTTTCTTTAAAGCTCGACGCTAAAAATTTACAAGTAGAAAAGGCCTTAGCGCTAGCGGGTCAGCCTATCTACGCGCGCGGTAAAATCTCAGCCGTCGCAAATATCGTAGAAAGCGGTGGCAAGCCAAACGGCACCGCAAACGTCGATATCATAGACGTAAAAACCAATAACGCACTAATCGCAAAGGATTTTAACGTCACCCTGCCGTCAAATTTCGCCGCAAACGGCAAAATCGTAGCCGACGTCAAAGACGGCATCGTAAACGCCAAAAGTGCGGTAATCACGCCGCTAGCGACGATTGGCAGCGACAAGACGATCTACGATCCAAACTCAAACACCCTAAGCAGCGACGTGAAACTCATCGTGGATGATCTGGCCAAATTTGAGCCCGTCGTGGGGCAAAAGCTTAGCGGCGCGTTTAAAGCAAACGGCAACGTCATCGCTACGGCAGGCGAGCTAAAAAACTTCGACGTCAAGGTTGAAGGCTTTGGCGGTAACGTCGATGCGGTGCTAAACGGCGGCAAGCTAATCGCAAAAATCAGCTCGCTAAAACTTGACGAACTCGTTAAAATCGCTGCTTTCCCGGCATTTGTCGGCGGAACAATCAGCGGCGAAGCGGTGCTAAACGACGTACACAACACGCAAAATATCTCTGGCTCGGTTAAGCTCGCCACCAAAAACGCACGGCTAAATCCGGCCGAGCTAAAACAGGTCGCAAAGGAGATAAATTTGAGCAAACCTCTAGCATTTGAACTAAACGCAAACGCCGACGTGGCAAGCTCAAAAGCCAAATTTGACGCCTCGCTAAACTCCGAGCTTTTAAAGCTAAAAAGCCTAAGTGGCGTTTACGGACTGGACGACAAAAACGCGGACGTCAAATTTGACGCGGGTATCGAGGACCTGGGTAAATTTGAAGAGCTAATCGGCAAAAAGCTATCGGGCAAAGTGGACGTAAAAGGCGCGGCAAAACTCGTAAAGGGCGCGCTTAGCGAGCTGGTTCTAAACGCAAACGCTCTAGGCGGCAAGATCGACGCGAACCTCAAAAACGAAAAACTCGCGGCAAATCTAAGCGCGCTTTCGCTCAAAGACGCATTTACGCTGGCTGCGCTGCCAAACTACGCCGACGCCGTGATCGACGGAACGGTAAATCTAAGCGGGCTCGATCCGAAAAATCTCAGCGGTACGGCTAAATTTAACGTCAAAAACGGCATAGTAAATAGCGCCGTCGTAGCAAAAGAGCTAGATAAGCGCTTCCCAAACGGCACCAAATTTGACGCTAACGCAGACATCGCTATAAACGGCGGCAAGGCTAAATTTGACGCGGTAGCAAACCTCGTCTCAAACGCAAACAAAAACCTAATCGCGCTAAAAAATCTAAAAGGCGACTACGAGCTTGAAAGCGGCTCGGCGAAGGCGGACTTTGAGCTTGGCATAAGAGAGCTAAAAGAGATCGAGTTTTTGGTCGGAAGGCCGCTTTACGGGCCTTTGCTAGTTATCGGCGATGCGACGAAAACTGGCGAAAAGCTAAGCGCAAACGTAAATTCGCGACTCTTTAACGGCGATCTTAAGGTGGTCTTAAAAGACGATATCCTAAACGCAAATTTAAAAAGCTTTACCGCCAAAGGCCTCACCGACTTTTTGGGCCTCTCGCACGTCTATGACGGCATTGGCGATATGACGATGGACTATAATCTCGTCTCGCAAAAAGGTAAATTTGACGTCATCGTAGACGAAGGCAAGCTCGCAAAGACCGATTTTACCGAGCAGGTAAGAACCTTCACGGGACGCGACATCACGAGCGAAATATATAAAAACAGCAAAATAAAAGGCACGATAAACAAAAACCTCATCGACTTTAACGCCGATATGAACGCGACTAGAAGCCGAGTCTGGGTAACTAGCGGCAAATACGACATGGCGACCAAGGCCGTAAACGTACCGATAAAAATGAACTACGAAAAAACCGACATCGACATCACGGTCACTGGCACTAGCGATAACCCAAAATACACGATCGGCTCAGACTACCTAAAGGGCAAGGCGATCAAAGAGCTGGATAGATTTTTGGATAAAAAATTCGGCAAGGACGACGAAAACGGCACCACCGGCGATGCAAAAAAAGACGCCAAAAAAGATGCGATAAAAGGGCTTATAAAGGGGCTATTTTAAGTAAATTTAAGCCAAGTGTGGCGGTAAATTTGACGCCGAATTTGAGCAAAATAAGTTCGTAAATTTAAAGCCGGAGCCCGCTTGCTCGGCGCGTCAAATTTAGACTACTCGGCTAAATTTGACCGCTCGGCTCTACGGTTAAATTTACGATATAACGGGCGGTAAATTTGAAGGCGGCTTTGCGGTCGCCAAATTTGACGATATCGTTGCCTGATTTGATTTTGGACTTTGTTGCTTAAATTTGCGGCTTGGATTTAGAGGCTGCAAATTTAGCTTAACGTCAAAGTTTGCCACACTATTTCGCCGTTAAATTTAACCAAGACAGACTCAAAGAAATATTTTGGCAACAGATAAGCGATACGCTTAAAAAGACGCCCGAGCAAAGCCAAAATAGTAAATTTTAAATGATAGAAGTTTTAGAAGCGGGTGCTACGCAAAGCTCAAAGCCAAATCAAGCTCGCCCATAAATCAAAAACAACGGCGAGCAGAGCTCACTCGCCGCATTTACGCCCCGCCAGATAATCAAAATCTAGCGAGGCGCAGACTTTACTTCGTTTTTTTAACGAGCTCTCTAAATTTAACGCAGCCTTCCGTATATCCGTAATCGCAAGAGGTCCCGTAAATATCCATCGCTTTTTTCATATCCTGTTCGCCCTTTTCGTATCCTTGAGCGAGCATATAGCAACCTTGCGAGTCTTTGTGGTCGCAGGCTAGCGAGTAGTATTTGCGGACTTTTTGCGAGTCTTTCGCGCCGCCGTATTCGCCGCTGTGATGAGCAGCCGCTCTATAGCATGCCTCGCCGACTCCGCCCTCGCAGGCTTTTTCATAAAGCGCCGCCGCCTTTTCGTAGTCTACCTGAGAGATTTGCCACAGTATGGTGCCCTCGTACACCGCGGCTACCGCCGTGCAGCCGTCCATGTCGCCCATATCGCAGGCCTTTTTATATAGTGCGAAGGTCTTTTCGCCGCCGTCATCGTCGTTGTATGAGAGCCCCTGCTCACCCAAAAACGCCGCCATATAGCAGCCGGCGGCATTTTTATCGTCGTTGCAAGATTTTTCAAACAGTCGCGCGCCGTTTTCGAAGTCCGATTTTTTTAGATAAATTTTCGTGGCTTGTTCAAAGTTTCCGCCAAAAGCCGCCGCCGCCAAGATCGCAGCTAAAATAATCTTTCTCAACGCATCCTCCTATTTGCTAAATTTTTTAGATTTGGCGCAGCCGCGGCCAAGACCGTTTTCACAAGCAAGGCCGTAATATTTCGCCGCTTCGGCGCTATTTTTAGGCGTTCCGTCGCCTGACTCGTAGATATCCGCCGCGTTGTAGCAGCCCTCAGCCTCTCTTGCTTCGCAGGCTAGTTTATAGTATTTTAGCGCATCGGCGAATTTCGAGGCGTTGTCGTGCTTTTTAGCTATCTTTAGGCAAGCTTCCCCGTCTTTGCTCTCGCATGCTTTTTCGTAAAATTCGGCTGATTTTTCCGCGTCGTCCTGCTCTACGACAAAATTATCATTTGACGGCGTAGAGTCATAAAAATCGCCCGCCGCCGAGCAAGCTTTAGCGTAGCCAAGATCGCAAGCGCTTTTATAAAGCTCAAAAACTTCGCTGTTTATTCGCATATGCTCGTCATCGTCTTTTAGGTCGTATGTTTGATATGCTTTTAGCTGCGCGGCTATGTAGCAACCTACGGCGTTTTTATCCTCGCGGCACGATTTTTCGTAGAGTTTGGGCACGTTTTTATCGCCCATATCTTGTAGGTATTTTTTAGTAGCGATTTCAAAATTCGTCTGCGCGGCCGCCAATCCAGCTAAAATCAAAACGAGATAAATTTTCTTAAACATAGCGGCTCCTTATTTTTTGTTTTTATAAAGTTTTCTAAAATCAGCGCAAGCTCCCCTAGAGCCGTAGTCGCAAGCTAACCCGTAAAAATCCATCGCCTTTGTCGCGTCTTTTTTTACGCCCTCGCCCCTTTCGTACATATCAGCTATCGCGTGGCAGCCGCTCGCGTCCTCGTAAGTGCATGCGGTTTCGTAAAATTTAGACGCTTTGGTCAAATTTTGCTCCACGCCTCTGCCCTCGTCGTAGTATCCGGCTACTCTCGCGCACGCGGCGCCTACTTTGCCCTCGCAAGCTTTTTCGTGAAATTTCATCGCTTTTTTATAGTCGGTTTCCTGCCCGGCCTGTCCGTTTTCGTAGATGTCGCCCAGAGATTTGCATCCATCCATATCTCCGGCATCGCAAGCTTTTGAAAACTGCTCGAAGCTTTTTGTCTCGCTAGAGTTTTGCGAATAGGCGTTAATGTTTATAAAGCCTGCAGCATAGCAGCCTACGATGTTTTTCTCCTCATAGCAAGACTTCTCAAAGAGCTTTAAGGCGTTGTCGTAGTTGTTTTGAGCTAGCTCCGCACTTGCCTCCTCGAAAGCAGGCACGGCGGCAAAGGCCGCGGACGCCAAAAAAGCGGCGCAAACGATTTTCTTTAGCATTTGTTTTCCTTAAATTTGATTATTTTTCGCGAAATCTAAAATTTGGCGCAAACTATCTGCCCATTCTATCGAAAAACCACATAAAAGCAAACATCAGCCCCGTGGCCTTGGTTTTGGTTTCGTCAAACATAAACTCGCGCGCCCGCTCAAGCGGCACGTAAACGGGCTCGATATTTTCACCGTCTATGCCGCCGCCTTCGCCGATTTTCATCGCGTCGTTTATCACGGCAAAAAACATCGTCTGCTTCGCTCCGCCAAACCCCAGCGCGCCGCGAGTAGATGTTATGCGCTCTACCTTGCTTACGGCAAAGCCCGTCTCCTCAGCGATCTCCTCGATGACGGTCTGCTCCTCGCTCTTGCCTTTGTCCATCAGACCCGCACAAAGCTCATATGTGTAGCCCTCGTCGCCCTTTTGCGTCAAATTTAGCTCGCGCCCTTCTTGCAGATTAAACCAAACGGCGGGGCGAAACTGCTTAACCAGCAAAAACGCGTCCTTATCCTCGTGATAAAGCAGTACCGAGACGCTATCGTGAGCCTTGATACACTCCCATCTGACGGACTTTTCGCACAGATCAAAGGAAATTTGATACGGCTTTATGTAGCGCGGGGAGGTTAAATTTTCTATTTTGATATTTTTTACAGAAGTATCCATTTTGCCAGTCCTAAAAAGCTAAAAAAGCCGACCGTGTCGGTAACGGTGGTAAGCAGCACGGCCGAGCCGACGGCAGGATCGATGTCAAATTTCTTTAAGCTTAGCGGTATCAAAGTACCGAAAAATCCGGCGAAAAACAAATTTATCAGCATCGAAGCGCCGATAACTACGCCCAGCATCGGGCGGTTAAACCATAGCGCAGCGATAATGCCCATCAAAAACGCAAAGGTTAGTCCGTTTATAAGCGCGATGCCGACCTCGCGTTTTAGCGCGTTTGCGGCGTTTTTAAACTCGATTTCTCCCAGAGTTAGTCGGCGCACAGTAACCGTAAGCGCCTGCGTGCCAGTGTTTCCACCCATGGATGCTACGATTGGCATCAGTACCGCGAGCGCTACGTAGCTAGCTATCGTCTCGTCAAAAAGCCCGATGATCGAGGAGCTAATAAGCGCGGTAAATAAATTTATAAGCAGCCAAACGGCGCGCGCGCGAGTGGCCTTAACCAGGCTCGTATCCTCTTCCTCAGCCTCGTCGTAGACGCCGGCTAGGTTATAAATTTGCTCCGTGGCGCTTTCTTGTATAAAGTCGTGGATGTCGTCAGTAGTGATACGACCGAGCAAATATCCCTTGCTATCGACGACCGCGATCGAGTTCATATCGTAGTTTTCGACCGTTTCTACGACCGTCTCGATAGGCTCGTTATCCACGGCTACATGGGGTTTATATTTATCTTCTTCGCTCTTTGCGATGATCTCTCTTAAGGTTTGGTTAAAGTCAAATAGTATCAGATCCTCAAGCGGCACCGCATGGAGCAAAACGCCCTTTTTATCGGTGATAAATAGCTGCGAGACGTTTTCTAGCTTACCCTCTTCCTTCTCGCGTCTTAGCCGCTCAACCGCCGTTTTTAGCTGCTCGTCGATATGCGCGCTAAAAAGCTCCGTCTGCATGAACGCACCCGCTTCGCCCTCGTCGTAGCTGCGGATACGTAAAATCTCCTCCTGATCGTCCTTATCTAGGCCATCAAAGAGCTCTTTAGCCTTTTGCTCGTCGATCTCCTCGATATACTCCAAAAGCTCGGCCGCGTCGTCGCTCTCTAGCTCCTCGATCGCCTCAATAATCTTGTCGTTTGGTAGTTGTTCGATCACGTCCTTTAGCATGTGATCTGGCATCTCGATCGCTACGTCGCCCAGGATCTCGGGGTTGAGCTTTTCGAGATATTCGCCAAATAGCTCCTCATCGTGCTTTTTAAGCGTTTTTAGGTGCTGAGCGAGGTCGGCGGGGCTTAGCTCCTTATCGATCGTCTCGTTTAGGTGCGAGTCTAGCAGCTCTTTGGCTTCGTTTAATTGCTCGTTTTCTTCCATCATTTGCTCTTTTTGTCGCTTGACTCGGCGGTTTTGCCTTTTGATTTGGCCTTTTTATCGGCGGCGTCTTTTTGTTTTTTAGACTTATCTTTGCTGGCGTTTACGTTTTTTTTCTTTTTGGTCTCGGTTTTGGTTTCTTGATTTTTTTTGTCCTTTTTCTTATCCGTTTGTTTTGTTTTGTCTTTATTTTTAGCGGACGAATTTGACTCGGATTTTTTCGCCTCTTTGCTTGATTTTTTTGGCTCAGTTTTGCTTGTCGCCTTGCTTGCGGCTTTTGCGGAGGTCAAATTTGACTCTGGTTTTGCAGATTTTGCCGCGGCTAAATTTACCGTTTCGTTCGCGTCCGTTTTGGTCCCAGAGGAGTTGCTTTCCGTTTTAGGCTGCGCGGTCAAATTTGACTCAGGCGTAGTTAAATTTGAGTCCGTCAAATTTGCATCGTCGCTACCGCTTGCGAGCTCTCTCGTCAAATTTGCTTCGGTTTTGGTCGCATTGTCTTCCTTGCTGTCACCACTTGTCTCTTTTGTCAAATTTATATCGGTTTTTAAAGAGCCGATGTTAGTTAAATTTTCCTCTGCCCTTTTCGTCTTCGTAGTTAAATTTAAATCTCCGCTAGAAAAGGTAGAATTTGAATCCGTCATCGTTAA
>CAURMS010000014.1:0-13215 GCA_963526085.1 uncultured Campylobacter sp.
TTTCGCTTAGTATAGCTTGCGGAATTTGCATCAAAACGCCGTGACTCCTGCCGACGAATTTATTTACCCCGTCCTCGCCGGCGCCGTCTATCCTAGGAGTTTTTGGTACTTTTATCGCGGCGTCCGGGTTTGCGATCTCAGGGATCAGCTCCTCGCCTACTAGCTTGTTGTAAAATTTAGCGTTCTTGCCGCCGAAAATTCCGCCCTTTTTCTCCCAGTTACCCATCATCGCGTTTGCCGTCATTATGGCTCTAGTGCGGATGTATTCGGCTCTAGTGGTAGTCGTGTTGTGACCGAAGTCGATGATGACTTTAGGTGCGGCTTTCCAGATTTCGCCAGCGATTCGCTCAACCGTTTTTGCAGGTATTCCGGTGATCTTTTCTTGCCACTGCGCAGTGGTGTCTTTGGTCGCTTCTACGACTTTATCAAAGCCTATCGTAAATTTCTCTATAAATTCTTTATCGTAGGTGTCGTTTTTGATCCACGTGTGAATGAGGGCTAAAACGAAGGCCAGATCGGTTCCCGGTTTTACCGGTAGCCACTCGTCGGCTTTTGAGGCCACGACGCTAAAGCGCGGGTCTAAAACTAACAGCTTGGTATCTTCTTTAGCAGCCATCTTAGCCAGCTTTTTAGCGTCGGCGATGACGATGCCTTCAAAGAGATTGTGCCCGAAATTTACAACATATTTTGCGTTGGCGAAGTCCCTTTTTAGCTTCGCATCTCCATACATATGCGTACAAACCATCTGATAGGTCACGGGACAACAGGATAGGTGCGAGAAGCAATTAGGTGAGCCGTATGCGCTGGCAAAGGTCGTCATTAGCTTGTGCGTTTGGCTTGATTTTGCCGTAAATACGAAGCTCTCGGGACCGTATTTTTCCTTGATTTCTAGCATTTTCTTAGCCACAAGATCAAGCGCCTCGTCCCAGCTTGCCTCTCGCCATTTGTTTTCGCCGCGCTCGCCTACTCTGATGAGGGGTTTTACGATGCGCTGCGGATCGTAGAGCTGGTTATGCCCGCTGCCGCCCCTTGCACACACGGAAGTCGCCGTGCCGCTTACCTTGCCATTGCCTTGGATGAAGACGTTTTTGCCGTCTACGACCTTGGCCTCGATAGGACAGCGAGAAGAGCACATCTCGCAAAAGCTAAATACGCTTCTGTCGCCGCCTTCTAGCGCTTTAGCGCCGACCGCGCCCAGGGTGCCCGGCGCATACGTCATCGCAAGCAAGCCCGTGGCGGTGGACGCTTTTAAGAAATTTCGCCTCGAAGTATCCATTTTTTCTCCCTTTTTGAAATAAATTTGATGAAATCTTAAATAATCAATGTAAATTATATGTAAAATCTTTATATCAATATAAATTTTAATTGATAACCAGTATCCGTTTTTTAGGGAAATAATTTAAATTTAACTTCAAATTTTCCGAATTTACAAATATCAAATTTTAACAGATGATGATATTTGAGCTGCCGTTTGCTTAAATTTATAATTTAAAAATAACTCTTGCGATTTTTGCCAAAAATTATTTTAATTTTATTTGTATATAATTCGCGTATTTTTTTAAAAAGGCAAAATTGATGAAAAAGCAAATTTATATAATTCACGGCTACGACGCCTCGCCGCAAAGCCACTGGTTTTCTTGGTTTAAAGAAAAGATGCGCGGCCTTGCCGAGGTGGAAATTTTAAAGATGCCAACCCCGCAAACGCCAAAGCTAAACCAGTGGCTAGAAACGATGAAGCAAAACGTAAATTTAGGCGAAAATTCATTCATCATCGCGCACAGCCTGGGTACGATAACTAGCCTAAATTTTCTTAGCGGTTTTGCAAATTTGCCCAAATTCGGCGGTCTAGTTCTCATCTCGCCGTTTGACGAGCCGATTAAGGAATTTGCGATTTTAGATGAATTTTGCGAACCGCAAATCGACTACGAAAAGATAAAAACGGCGGCTAAGTTTATAAAAGTAATAGCCGCAAAAGACGACTATATCGTGCCTTGCGAGCTTAGCCTAAAGGTAGCGCAAAATTTAGGCGTCGCGCCCGATATATTTGAAAAAGGCGGACACTTTTTGGGTGCGGACGGTTTTAGCGAATTTGAGTTTATATTAAATTTATTTAAACTTAAAGATGAAAAATTATCATAAAATAATAACTAAAAAGTAAGATTATTTAAAAAAAATTACTATAATGTGCATTTTGATTTACTAAATTTATGTTCAAGGATATGTTTTGAGCGAGCTAAAATCCCTATTTTTCAGTATGACGTCGGCCGTAGTGCTACTTGTTATATTTGCTATCGGTAGCGGCGCGGCGACGATAATAGAAAGCTACTACGACACAAAAAGCGCGTGGGCAGCGGTTTACGGAGCGAGTTGGTTTGCTTTGGTGCAGGTGCTTTTAGGTATAAATTTAGCTTACAATATTTTTAGATACAACCTTTTAAGAAAAGAAAAACTGCCCGTTTTGATATTTCACGTTAGCTTTTTGTTTATGCTACTTGGAGCTGCGATGACGCGATATCTTGGCTTTGAGGGCAACATCCACATCAGGGAAAATGAAACATCAAACGCGGTATTTGGATCCGTTTCTAGAATAGAAATCGCAGCCGAAAAAGACGGTCAAATTTACTCAAACTCGATCCCAAAACAAATCACTTCCGTCGGCTCAAACGATTTTAACTTACCGCTTGAAATCGCAGGCAAAAAAGCAAATTTAACCTTTGACGGATACTACAAAAAGGCCGAAACCGAGTACTACGAAGCGGAAAAAGGCGAGCCGCTTGTTAGGCTTGCGGTCTCAAGCCCGGACTCAAAAGAAGAAATAAGCCTACAAGCCGGCGAAACTCGCGAGGTGGGCGGCGTTAGCTTTGCATTCGACGCCCAGCCGCTACTTGAAAATTTCGTCAAAATCGAGCTAAAAGATGGTCAATTTTATCTAACTTCAAACCAAAATATCGGCTACTTTACGATGGCAACAAACGAAAAAGGCGAGTACGAAAAAGACAAAGCGACCGAGTTTTTACCGATGCAGCTCTATACGGTCACAGACGTAAATTTCGTACCTAAATCATTGCTAACAAAAGCTGCCAAACGAGTCGTGAGCAAAAACGGCGAATACGACGCACTGGTTGCAAATTTGACGTTTGACGGCCAGACACAACAGCTCATGCTCTACGAAAATAGCTACATACCGGCTAAAGCCAGGATCGACGGCGTACTTTTTAACATTTACTGGGGTTCAAAGATGGTCGAGCTTCCTTTTTCTTTAAAGCTTGAAGACTTCGAGCTTAAGCGCTATCCTGGATCAAATTCGCCGATGGGCTACTCTAGCGACGTCATTGTCGAGGACTCTAGGACCGGAAACTACCCGTATAAAATTTACATGAACCACGTGCTAGATCACGACGGATATAGATTTTTCCAAAGTAGCTACGACCAAGACGAGCTTGGCACCGTATTATCGGTAAACCGCGATCCGGGTAAAATTCCGACCTACATCGGCTACTTTTTGCTAGGACTTGGACTGTTTTTCAACGTCGTAAATCCTCGCTCTCGCTTTAGAAAACTAGCCAAAATGATAAACGAGGATGCCGTTAAAAAAGTCGCGAGCTTTGTTTTAGTGGCCTGCTTTACAGCATTTACTCCGAGCAAAACCTACGCGGCCGATAACGCTAGAAACATCGACGCAAACCACGCTAAAGAGCTCTCTACGCTAATTATCCAAAGCGCCGACGGCAGGATGAAGCCTTTTGACACCGTCGCAAGGGAAATTTTAAACAAGATCCACCGCAGCGATACGCTAGACGGCCTAAATGCAAACCAAGCCATACTTTCTATGATGATAAACGCCCCGTACTGGCGCGACGTGCCGATAATCTACGTCGGAAATAAAGAGCTAAAAAAGCTAATCGGCATAGACGAAAAGGCCAAATACGCGAGCTATAACGACTTTTTTGAAAGTGACAAAGACGGTAAAATCACCTACAAACTCAACAAATTTGCCGAAGCAGCAAACCGCAAAACGCCGGGCGAGCGCGGAACATTTGATAAAGACCTGCAAAAAGTGGACGAGCGTCTAAATATCCTTTACATGGTGTTTATAGGCGAAGTCTTTACGATGTTCCCAAAAATGGACGACCCGAATAACAAATGGTACGGTATAGCCTCAGCCATGATGTATCTTCCTAAAAACGAGAGCGAACCGATCGGCAGGATGCTAAGAAGCTACTTCACTAGCGTTGCCGAAGCTACAGAAAACAACAACTGGCGCCGTGCAAATCAAGCTCTAGCCGAGATAAAAACCTATCAACAAGAGCATGGCAAAGCGGTCATCCCGGGCGAAAAACGCATCGAGATGGAGCTGTTTTTTAACGAGTATAAAATTTTCGAGTCGCTAACGCCGATATATCTTTTGGCAGGGTTTGGGCTTTTATGCTTCGTGTTTGCTAAGATGGCAAGGCCTAAACTAAATATCAAATGGCTATTTGGTATCGTTTACAGAGTAAATATCTTGGCGTTTTTGCTGCATACTTTTGGCATCGGCATACGCTGGTATATCGCCGAGCACGCGCCGTGGAGCAACGCCTACGAGTCGATGATTTATATCGCTTGGGCGCTTAGCTTATCAGGCCTAGTATTCTCGCGCCAAAGCCCGATAGCTATGGCTCTAACCTCGATTTTAGCGGGAGTTACGCTATTTGTCGCGCACCTTAGCTGGATGGATCCGCAGATCACTACTCTAGTGCCTGTACTTCAGAGCTACTGGCTAACGATCCACGTTTCAGTCATCACGGCTAGTTACGGATTTTTGGGACTTTGCTCGCTACTGGGTATGTTTACGCTCGTACTTTTTGCTCTGCAAGGCGGCAAAGAGCATAAAGAAATTTCGCGAAATATCCTAGAAGCCACGCGCATAAACGAGATGGCGATGATACTGGGTCTTAGCCTGCTTACGATGGGAAACTTCCTGGGCGGCGTTTGGGCGAATGAAAGCTGGGGGCGCTACTGGGGCTGGGACAGCAAGGAGACGTGGGCGCTGGTTTCTATTCTCGTTTACGCGGCGGTTTTACACATCAGATTTATCCCTAAACTAAACAGCCAGTACGCATTTGCCGTTACTTCGATGTTTGCTTATTGGTCGATCATAATGACCTATTTTGGCGTAAACTTCTACCTAAGCGGCATGCACTCGTATGCTGCTGGCGAGCCGATACCGGTGCCGACTTTTGTATGGGTGGGCGCACTTTTGATGGTCTTGATAGCGGTTTTGGCGTATTTTAGAAAACCAGATAAAACAGTGAAACTATAATGAATCAAACTACTATAGTAATAATTCTAGCGACGATTCTTTTGATGCTCGTCGCTTCCCTTGTTTTTATGGCGGTTAAGCTAGGTAGCGACAAAATCGCGGCCAATAATGCGGCAAAAGAAGCCGCCAATCGAGGCATCACACTAGATGATTTACTCGCCGTAGCAAACGATCCAGGTACTAGCAAAAATAAGTTATTTTCTATTTTGAGGATATTTTCTTCAAATTTTAGGTTACCGCCCAAAAAAGACGGCGTAGCGCCCGAGGATGCAAAAGAGTATTTAAATTTTATTCTAGCTATAGCTTCACATAAAAATGCCGACGCCAAACTAATAGCTTTTATGACTAACGAACTAAAAAAGAAAAATCCTGAATACGCAAGAGAGATTGATGCCTACGAGCAAAAAGGTATGTCGCAAACAAAAAAATAAACTCTAGCTAATTTTATTTTGTTCTAAATTTGCTATTGAGTTCTGATTTTAGACAACCAAAGACTCCCATAAATAGCCTCCCCTAAAAACACACAAACTAATATAGAGTACTTAGGCGGTAAATTTTAACGGGATTTGATTTAATAAGCGCCTAAAAATTGCCAAATAAACTTACTTTACAAACGGCAACTCAAATTTAATCCACTCGTAGTCAAGTCCGATTTTCGTCACAGCCTCGTAGCAAATCGCGCTAAGAAGCCCCGCAAAAAGTCCCGCAACCATATCGTCGCCCATCACGCCCAGCCCGCCTTTTACGTTTTTGTCGATGCGACCGATCACGGAGGGCTTTAGGATATCAAACGCCCTAAAAAACAGAACCGAGAGCACAAACTGCACCGCCGTAGCGCCGCTGATAGAAATCGCCAGCCAAACACCCGCAACCTCGTCTATCACGATGCTGCCGTGATCGTGCACGCCGGTTTTTGCTTCATAATCGTCGATAATCTTGATGCTATACAAAAAAAGGCAAATCGAAACCAAAAATAGCGTGGAAGCGGGCAAAATCGTCAAAATTCCAAACGCCGCGATCGCGCCCGCTAGCGAGCCCACCGTGCCTGGAGCTTTAGGGCTTAGGCCGGCGCCGAAAAACGTTAAAAATAATCTTTGCATAATTTTCCTTGAAATCAAATTTAAATAATATGGCGTTTTTGTTCGCCAATTTTTAGTGCGATTTTAGCAAATTTAACGCGCAATTTTCAAAATTCGGACGCCAAATTTGCGCTAAGTTTGGATATTTTCAAATTTGGATGCACGAGCCGCTAAATTTGAAGCAAAAACGCAAATTTTACCCAGGCTTTTGGCTCATAAATTTTGACGGCAAACACACCCACGCCCCGTGCAAAAACCCGCACCTTTAAAACGTCAAATTTGACACCAAATACAGCACGACGTCTCTCTTTAATAAAGCCGCAGCCTAACACCATAAGTAAACAACACTAAATTTTAAGTTTTTGCGGTGCGGGTCTCGGCGAGTAAAATTTGCAAATTTGAACGTAAAAGCCAAGATAAGGCACAAGCGCTCGCAATGCCAACATAAAGCAGTCGTACGGTAAATTTTAATAGCGATAAAACGCATATTTTTCCGAGTCAAATTTTACCCTACCTACTTCGCGCTACGCATTTGCGGTTCTTGGAAAGCGACCTCAAGCGCAGCGAAACTGCACAAAATCTCTCTCAAAACGAGCCGCAGTATAAAAGCTAAATTAAGCAAAAAAGCGCCGAATGAACAACGCATGTATATAGCAATAGCCGAGCTTAAGCGATATTCGCGCGCAACATAAGTCAAAAAAGCTGGCTAAAAGCAAATTTAAGTCAGCGACGTCGTCTGATAAAGCTTCATCAAATTTTCGTAAAACTCCCTCTCCGTCTGCTTTTCGAGCAGTCCGTTGCTAGGAAAAAGATCGTCGCAAAGCTTTTGGATGTTTTCAAATCGGTTCGGGAAAAGCTCGCTCAGTATCATCGCCGAGATATCGCGCCGCATGAGGATCGCAGGTGGCAAGATACCCGCTAGCAGCAAGGTTTTTAGCGTCTGGGTGTGGTATTTGATATGGTGATGCTGGCCGTGCGGGCAGGTCTTGGTGCTAACTAGCGTCTTGCACTCGTCGCAGTAGACGAGCTCTGGCAGCACGACGATATCTAAATTTAGATCGTTTTTATAGCGTTCTAGCACCGTGTGAGCGACGTTGTGATCGTAAAACATCCCGATGCCCGCATGATTTTGCCCGACTATGAGCTTATGGGCGCCCAGCCTATGCGCCGCGATGCACTCTAGCGTCGGGTTTAGGTGCGAGCTAAAGAGATTTGAGTTCTCAAAAGGCACGATGATCAGGCGGTTTTTAGGGACGTAGTTTTGGATGAAGTATTCCAGCACGCTTTTTTTGAGAGAAAAGCTCATCATCTCGTCCACGCCGTGACTTTTTAGTAAAAATAGCAACACCAGATCGGAGCTATCTATCGTCATCCTGATCAGACGCTCGTGCGCGCGGTTAAATGGCTCCGCGGTTAGCATGATCGCCGATATTTTGCGGACGTTTTGCTCTCTTTTGACCTCTTCGATGAGTTTTCTTACCTCGGCTAGCTTATCGTCGTAGATTTTTATCTCGCCGCTTACGGCTAGTTCGCCGCTTTGGCCTTGCTGTGCGGGCGCGGCTTCGTTAGCGCGAAAGATATTTTGCGAGCTTTTCTCGGCGTTAAATTTAAAAACCTCGCCGACCTCGATATATCCCACGACCTTGCCGCCGGTGATAAGCTCGATATGATCGCCCTTTGCGGCGTTTTTTATCGTTTCTTGATTGCGCTTGCCGTGCGGCGCAAAGACAAAAGTATATGGCATCGGCTCGCCGGCCAAAAAGCCCGTCTCGTAGATCTCGTTCGCCTCTTTTTCGTTCATAAGGCGGTTAAATTTGCTAAAAATTTGATTTTCTATGAGATCAAGCGCGCCGAAGGCCTCGTCGTTTATCCAAACAGCATTATTTTTTCTTGACGACGTCATATTTTTTCCTCTTTTCCCAAAGCGATTTGCGCGAGATGCCTAGCTTTTTGCTAAGCTCGGTGTCGGGGTATTTGTCCTGATAGTTTACGATGATATGCTTGATGTAGTCGTCGATCGTCAAAATTTCGTCGATTTGGAAATTTTTCTCGTCGCTTGTGATGTTTAGCATCTCCATCGGCGTCTCTTCGTTCGGATTGGTCGAGCTTGCGATGAGCTTGCGTTTGGCGGCGAGAGAGACGATCTGATTTTTGGCCTCTTGGCGTAAAATTTGAAAATTTGAAAAATATAAAAGCGTGCGCTGATTTGCCGCGGCTACGGCCTCTACGTCGATACCTGGCTCTAGCGGGACGTATTTGAAGCTCAAATTTAGCGCCTTTGCGTATTCGAAAACGAAATTATCGGCGTTTATCATTTTATTGCACTTGATGAGAAGCGGCAGCTTTATGCGCTTAAAGTCGAAATTTAGCGCCGAGACGGCCTTAAAATGATAGTTTAAGTAGTCCTGATAGGTCTTTATAAATGTTTGTAGCCGCCTAAACTCCTCAAAATGCTTGATCTTTCGCACCAGCTCCTCGATCATAAAAGGCTTTTGTATGTAGTCGCTAGCACCCGCTTTTATCGGGATCGAGACTGTGTCGTTGCTGATATAGGTGATGAGCAGGATGACGACGGAGTCTTTAAATTTTTGTATGATTTTTAGCGTCTCGTCGCCCGCAAACGCGCTAGAGAGCAGCACCACGTCAAAGTGCACGTCCTTGCCGCCCCCCTTTGCCTTCTGCTCGGGCTCGCTTTTCATCGCCTCCGCCGCGCTCCTTGCGATTTCGCACTCATAGCCTAGATTTTCCAGCTTCGAGGCGATGCTTTGGGCTAGGTAGATTTCGTTTTCTATTATCAAAACTCTCATTTTTTTACTTTCGTCGTTTTATTTTTGCGTCCAGTCGTAAATTTTTAGACTAGCAGACGCCGTGGCGGCTATGCCCTCGCCTCGCCCCGTAAAGCCCAGCTTTTCGGTCGTCGTGGCCTTTACGTTTATGCGGCTCGGGGTTAAATTTAACGCATTTGCGATGTTTATTTCCATTGCGGATTTAAATTTACTAAGCTTTGGTCGCTCGGCGATAACGGTGACATCGGCGTTGATAAGCTCAAATCCGACGCTTTGAACGAGCCTATATGCTTCTTTTAGTAACATAGCTGAGTCCGCCCCCTTAAATTTATCGTCGGTATCTGGGAAATGCTCGCCTATATCGCCCAGCCCGGCCGCTCCAAGTATGGCGTCGATGAGCGCGTGGATAGCTACGTCGCCGTCAGAGTGGGCCTTTAAATTTCGCTCAAAAGGGATTTTCTTGCCGCCGATTGTTACGAAACTTCCCTCTTTTTTCTCTTCTTCAAAGGCATGCACGTCAAAACCGTTGCCCACGTAAATTTCGCTTGACGGCGCGCCAAGGCCGCAAATTTTAGAAAGGTCGTCTTTAAATGTGATTTTTCTAGCGTTTTCATCGCCCTGCACGTACCAAATTTTACCGCCAGCAGCCGCTATCGCCGAGCTATCGTCGGTGTAAATTTGACCCGCTTCAAGCGCGCTTTTTAGCATCTCCGTGCGCGAGAGTTGCGGCGTCTGAATGAGCTTGATCTGCTCTCTATCGACGGCCTGGGAGCCTAGATAAACGGTATCTGGCACTTTTAGCGCAGGCACAACGCAGTCGGCGTTTTGGATGCCGCCCATTATACGCGAGAAAAGCTCGGCACTAATCATCGGACGAGCTATGTCGCTAACCAAAACATACTCGCTTTGAACGAGTTTAAGCGCGTTTTTTAGGCTCTCTTGACGGGTCGCGCCGCCTTTTATGAAGCGATACGTTGGGGCAAATTTGCTCATGTATTTTTCCTCGTTTGAGGCGATGATTATCTCTTTAAACGCGTAGTGCGAGCTTAAATTTTTAGCCGCAAAGAGCCATAACGGATCGCTTCCGACGCGCAACCACTGCTTTTTAACGGGCATTTCAAAACGACTGGAGCTTCCGGCTCCGAGCATTATCAGCGTAACGTCTAGCAAAATTTCTCCTTTGGCAAAGTGTTACGATATTATACATCCCAAAAGCTTGTTTTTATCTTTTTTGAGTAAGATTAGAACCAAAATTTTAAGGAGCGAAACATGAAAGAATTTCGGGTCAAATTTGACTCCGCCGACAAAACTCCGACGCAGATGTACTACGCTAAAAAAGGCGTCATAACGCCCGAGATGAACTACGTAGCGCAGGTTGAGATGCTAGATGCCCAGCTCATTAGAAGTGAAGTCGCCGCGGGCAAGATGATAATCCCTGCCAACATCCATCACGAAAATTTGCTCCCGATGGCGATCGGCATGGAGGCTAAAACCAAAATCAACGCAAATATCGGCAACTCAAGCCTAAGCAGCGATATCTGCGCAGAGCTTGAAAAGCTGCAAATTTGCCTAAAATACGGCGCCGACACGGTCATGGATCTAAGCACGGGTGGCGATCTGGATGCTATTAGAAGCGCGATAATCGCAAACTCCACCGTCCCCATAGGCACCGTGCCGATGTATCAGATCATCCACGATATAAAAGAGGTCGAAAATTTAACCGCGAACGACATCCTAAAAACGCTCGAAAAACAGGCGCGCCAGGGCGTTAGCTACTTCACGATACATGCGGGCTTTTTGCTCAAATTTATGCCGCTGGTCGCAAAACGCAAGATGGGTATCGTTAGCCGCGGCGGCAGCCTAACTGCTAGTTGGATGATGCATCATCATAAGGAAAACCCGTTTTACGAGGCCTTTGACGATATTTTAGAAATTTGCGCCTCTCACGACGTCGCGCTATCTCTTGGCGACGGGTTGCGTCCTGGCTGCTTATACGACGCGACTGATGAGGCTCAGCTTAGCGAGCTGCGGGTTTTAGGCGAGCTGACGCTGCGCGCATGGGAGAAAAACGTGCAGGTGATGATCGAGGGGCCGGGTCATATTCCTTTAAACCAAATAGAGTATAATATGAAAATCGAACGCGAGCTGTGCCACGGCGCGCCTTTTTACGTGCTAGGACCGCTGCCTACGGACATCGGCGCGGGGTATGATCACATCACTTCGGCTATCGGCGGGACGATGGCGGCCTTTTACGGAGCCTCGATGCTGTGCTACGTGACGCCTAAAGAGCACCTTGGTTTGCCAAACGCAAACGATGTGAGAGAAGGCATCGTAGCACATAAAATCGCCGCTCACGCAGCCGACGTCGCGCTAGGCAAGGCAGGCGCGATAGAGCGCGATCACGCGATGAGCGACGCTAGATACGCTTTTGACTGGAACAAGCAGTTTGAGCTAAGCCTAGATCCCGAAAGAGCGCGCGAGCTACACGATGAGAGCTTGCCGCAAGAGTCGTTTAAAAAGGCGGAATTTTGCTCGATGTGCGGGCCTAAATTTTGCGCGTATAAAATTTCAAAAAATCTAATGAAGGAGAAAAATGTTAAGTAAAGAGGATGTCTTAAATAGACTAAAAGGCGTGATATATCCGGGCTTTGAGAAAGATATCGTGAGCTTTGGATTCGTAAAAAACGTCGAAATCGGCGAGAAAATTTTAATCGAGGTCGAGATCGTAAGCTCAAATCCGGACGTAGCAAACGAGCTGCGAACCGACATAAAGCGCGTGATGGGCTCAAACGAGTGCGTTGTTAGCATCATCCAGCCAAAAATCCCCGAGGAAAAAAGCAACACCCAAAGCGGTAAAAACATCGCTCCGCAGATCAAAAATTTCGTAATGGTAAGCTCCGGCAAAGGCGGTGTGGGCAAGAGTACTACGACGCTAAATTTAGCTATCTCGATGGCGAAGCTAGGCAAAAAAGTAGGCATCCTAGACGCCGACATCTACGGCCCAAATATCCCTAGAATGCTGGGCGAAGTGGGCACGCAGCCGCAAGTCGTCGGCAACAAGCTAAAACCGATCCTAACTCACGGCGTCGAGATGATGAGTATGGGCGTGCTAATGGAAGAAGGCATGAGCCTCATCTGGCGCGGCTCGATGATAATGAAAGCTATCGAGCAGCTGCTAAAAGACGTATTTTGGAGCGAGCTGGACGTGTTGTTCCTCGATATGCCTCCAGGAACGGGCGACGCGCAGCTAACTCTAGCTCAAAGCGTACCGGTAACTGCGGGCGTATGCGTCACGACGCCGCAAGTAGTGGCGCTAGATGACAGCAAAAGAGCACTTGATATGTTTGAAAAGCTTCATATCCCAATCGCCGGCGTGATAGAAAATATGAGCGGATTTATCTGCCCTGAAAGCGGCAAGGAGTATGATATATTTGGTAAGGGCACGACCGAGGAAGTGGCAAAAGCTTATGACACCGAAGTGTTAGCCGAAATCCCTATCGAGCCTGCCGTTAGAGTCGGCGGCGACAGCGGCAAGCCGGTGAGCTTTTACGAGCCAAACTCCGTCACGGCTAAACGCTACGAAAAAGCGGCGGCTAGGCTGTGGGAGATAATCGAAAATATCAACGATGGCGGCGGCGCGGACAACTCATCTATCCAGCCCGTGATGGACGGCAAGAGCGCTTGCTCGAAGTAAAATTTAAAACCTAAAGCCCGAATTTGATCAAATTTGGGCTTTAACTCTTGCAAATTTACAAATTTAGGAGAACGACGATGAAAGCGATCGTAACGGTGATCGGTAAGGACAAAGTTGGCATTGTGGCGGGCGTTTCGGCCAAGCTCGCGCAGCTTGGGCTAAACATAGACGACATCAGCCAGACGGTTTTGGATGAGTTTTTTACGATGATGGCGGTGGTTTCCAGCGACGAAAAGCAGGACTTCACGGCCCTACGCGAGGAGCTAAACGAGCTAGGCGAAAAGCTAAAAGTAAAGATCAACATCCAAAGCTCGGCGATATTTGACGCCATGCACAACATCTAAGGCGCGCAGA
>CAURMS010000015.1:0-13037 GCA_963526085.1 uncultured Campylobacter sp.
ATGCCCGACCATATCGCCATTTGCGAAATTTACCACGATCAGATCCTGTCCGTCCTCCATCCCTTTTAGCACCGCCTTGCACACGGCCTGTGCGCTCATTTCAGGCTTTTCATCATATGTTTTGACCTTGGGGCTTGGCACGAGCACTCTCGTTTCGTTTTCGGCGAGCTCCTCGACGCCGCCGTTAAAGAAAAAAGTAACGTGCGCGTATTTCTCGGTCTCGGCGGTATGCAGCTGCGTTAGGCCCGCGTTTGCTACGACCTCGGCGAGGGTATTTTTTAGCTTTTCATTTTCAAATAACACGGGAAAGGCGAAATTTGCGTCGTATTCGGTCATCGTGAGTAAATTTTTTACGACGAAAGGGCGCGCAAATTCGCTGAAATTTTCATCGCCCAAAGCCGCCGCGATCTCGCGCACGCGGTCGTTTCTAAAGTTTATAAATATCACTCCATCGTTTTTGCCGATACCGCCAAAATCCCCAAAACTAGCCGGCACGATAAACTCGTCCGTCACGCCCGCCTCGTAACTTTGCATGATGTATTCTAGTGGCGAGACGGTTTGCGCGTTTTCTCCGCGCGTCATCGAGTCGTAGGCTGTTTTCACGCGCTCCCAGCGTTTATCGCGGTCCATCGCGTAAAACCTACCGCTAACGCTAGCTAGCTTAAAGTCTTTATTTTGCGCCTTTTCTTGCAGCGATTTTACGAAAGCCAGCCCGCTTTTTGGGCCTACGTCGCGGCCGTCGGTGATAGCATGAGCAAACACCTCGCAGCCGTTTGCGACCGCAAGAGAGCACATCGCGTCAAAGTGGCTCATGTGCGAATGCACGCCTCCGTCTGAGTAGAGTCCGACGACGTGAACGCGTTTGCAAGCTTTAAACAAATTTAAAAGCTTTTCGCTTTTGGCTAGCGAGCCGTTTTCAAAACCGAGCGAAATTTTTACCAAATTTTGATACAAAACCCGCCCGCTGCCGATACACATGTGCCCGACCTCGCTGTTTCCCATCTGTCCGTCAGGTAGGCCCACTGCTAGGCCCGAGGTTTTTATGAGCGTATTTGGGATGTTTTTAAACAACCAGTCGTATGTCGGCTTTTTTGCCGCCGCAAATGCGTTAAATTCGCTACTCTCGTTATATCCGATGCCGTCTGTGATCACCAAAATAGTTTTTTGCGCCATTTTTAAATTTTCGCCTTAAATTTAGATATTTTTTAACGGCATTATACTAAAATTAGTTTTTTTTTAAATAAAGGCTTTTATGTTTTACTATATTTATGAATTCTCAAATTTTAATATTTTTCAGTACATCACCGTTCGCGCGGGATTTTCGTTTTTTATCGCATTTTGCTTGACCGTTTGGGCGCTGCCTAAATTTATCGCGTGGGCAAAGGCCAAAAACGCCGCCCAGCCCATCTACGAGCTAGCCCCGCAAACGCACCAAAAAAAGGCCAAAACACCGACGATGGGCGGACTGGTCTTTATCGGAGCCGCGCTTGGGGCGAGCGTGATTTGCGCGCGCCTTGATAACGTCTTCGTCCTTGCTTCGCTGATCTGTCTAGCGGGCTTTACCGCACTTGGTTTTAAAGACGACTATCGCAAAATTTCAGGCGGCAAAAACCACGACGGACTAAGCCCTAGAGCCAAGCTTGTGGCGCAAATTTTGATCGCCTTTGCGGTCTCGGCGATGCTCTATTTACACGGCGAGCTGGGCAGTAAATTTTACCTACCGTTTTACAAATTTCCGGTGCTTGATCTGGGCGTTTTTGCGGTGGCCTTTTGGACGCTCGTCATCGTCGCAGCCTCAAATGCGGTAAATTTAACCGACGGCCTAGACGGGCTAGCTACGGTGCCTGCGGTGTTTTCGCTACTGACGCTTGGCGTGTTTGCCTACATCTGCGGACACGCGGTGTTTAGCTCGTATCTGCTTTTACCAAAGATCGCGGGCGTGGGCGAGACGGTCGTCGTGGCTGCTGCGCTGATCGGCTCGCTGATGGGATTTTTGTGGTTTAACTGCCATCCGGCCGAGGTCTTCATGGGCGATAGCGGGAGCCTGAGCGTAGGCGCATATATCGGACTCATGGGCGTGATGACGAAAAACGAAATCCTGCTCATCATCATCGGCTTTGTATTCGTGATGGAGACCCTGAGCGTGATTTTACAAGTCGGAAGCTTTAAAATTTTTAAAAAAAGAATTTTTCTCATGGCGCCGATACATCACCATTTTGAGATAAAGGGTTGGGTGGAAAATAAGATAATCGTGAGATTTTGGCTCATCGCCGTTTTGGCAAATTTGATCGCCATGACCGCGTTAAAAATCAGGTAAATTTAGCGCGAGCAAAACGGTGAAAAGCTGATCCGGGCACAGACGAGAAATGCAAATTTTAGGGGCAAAGGGGAGAAAATGAGAAAATCGCTATTTGGCTACGGCGGCACGACGCGAGCGATCGCGAAAAACTTCGCAAAAGACGGCGGCTGGGACATCTACGACGATAAATTTAGCGAGATCTCAAGCGACGAATGGGGCAACACCCTACTACCGCCAAACCTTTTCATACCCGAAAAAAGCGGCCTCGAGATCCCAAGCCCAGGCTTTCCTCCGAGCCACGAGCTAGTTAAAAACGCGCAAAATCTCATCAGCGAGTACGACTATTTTTACAAAATTTACGGCGACAAAACGCCCTTTACCGTCTGGATCAGCGGCACGAACGGCAAAACCACGACGACAAAGATGACGCAGCACCTGCTGGCGCGTTACGGCTCCGTCATGGGCGGCAACGTCGGCGTTCCGCTCGCAGACCTGGATCCAAACGCCAAAATTTGGGTGTTAGAGACCAGCTCTTTTACTATGTACTACACAAACGCCGCGACGCCCAGCATCTACGTGCTTTTGCCTATCACGCCCGATCACCTCAGCTGGCACGGCGACTTTGTCCAGTATGAGCGCGCCAAGCTAAAACCGCTAGCGATGATGGGCGAAAACACGGTCGCGATCCTACCTAAAATTTACGCCGGGACGCCGACTAAAGCAAAGGTGATAAGCTACGAAAACGAGGCGGATTTGGCCCGTTTTTGCGGGATAAATTTAAGCAATATCGCCTTTAAAACGCCGTTTTTAACGGACGCGCTTTTAGCGCTTGCTATCCAAAAAATTTTGCTCGATAGGTGCGACGCACGGCTGCTAAACAGCTTTGTTATCGAGGGCAACAAGCTCGAGGAGTTTCACGATGCGCGCGGTAGAACATGGGTCAATGACACGAAGGCAACTAACATCGACGCGAGCATCCAAGCCGTCAAGCGATATGAGGGCAAATTTTTGCATTTGATTTTAGGCGGCGATGATAAGGGCGTAGATATGCGGCCGCTTTTTGAGGTCTTGCGCGGCACTAAGGCGCAAATTTACGCTATCGGCTCAAATATGGATAAGCTGATGAAGCTTGCGGTTGAGTTTAAAATCCCGGCAGTAAAATGCGAGTTTTTAAGCGTCGCAGTCGGCGAGATAGATAAAAATTTCAAATTTGACGGTGTTGCAAAGGTCGTCGCAAACAGTAAAAATTTGGACGAAATAGCGCTTTTAAGCCCTGCAGCAGCGAGTCTAGATCAGTTTAGTGGCTATGTAGAGCGCGGGGATGAATTTAAAAAAGCGATTTTAAATTTGCAAATTTGACGCGGTATATGCGCCGTAAAAGCCGCTAAATTTAGGCGACTGTCTTTGAAGCGAATTTTATATTTTAAAAAATAGCCGAATTTTACGTATTTAACCAAAATTTAAGTATCAAGTGGCTAAAATCACATTTCTTTTTAACAGCGTGGTTGGATAGCTCAGTCGGTAGAGCAGCAGACTGAAAATCTGCGTGTCGGCAGTTCGATTCTGCCTCTAACCACCATCCTCTATTTTATATCCCAAAACGCATCCACTTTTAAATATAGCTCTAAAATTAGCCAAATTTGAGTCCGTGCTTTGTTTTTATTTAGGTTTTATAAAACGCGCTCTTTGCAGTGCAAATTATATGAATTAATCAGAAAAGATCGTCTCGTCAAATTTAAGTAGTTTAAGGCGAGCAAAATACGGACCAAAGACCGCTTCGCTCGCCAAAATCATCAAAATTTTAGCTTACTTTGACGCTATTAGTGTTTACGATATTGTGTTCAAAGCCAAGCTGTTCTTTACTAAGTCCAAGCGCAAGACCTACTAGCTGCGAGAGATGGATGATAGGCACTCTGGCATCAGAGTTTTGTACGTCTTGATAACGCTCCTGATAGATATCAAGCTGCATTTGGCAGAGCGGGCACGGCGTAACGATGCAGTCCGCGCCGTTTTCGTCGGCATTATTTACTATTTGACTGGACATTTTTTGTACCGATTTTACGGCCGGATAGCTCGCGTGAAAACCGCAGCAGTCAAGTCTTTTTTCAAACGGTACTATTTTAGCGCCAAGAGCCTCTACGACGGTTTCAAAGCTTTTTGGATTTACCGAGCTTTCGCGGCTTCCGATGGCTTTTTCGGGACGTAGGCTATGACAACCGTAAAATAGCGCGACCTTTAAATTTGAAAGCGGCTTAACGACTTTAGCCCTTAGCGTTTCTACGTTTTGATAAAGCACCCAAAGCAGGCTGGTTACGTCCGTAGTGCCTTGATACTGCATGTTGCCCTTGGCTAGGAAGGTATTTATCCTATCTTTTTGACCGCGGTCAAGCGCCGTTTTGGCTCTCGTTAGCGTGAGGAAGCAAGTGCTGCACGTAGTTAGCACGGGCATATTCATGCCTTCAGCCAGAGCTAAATTTCTAGCGTTAGCTACCAGCGTAGCGATAGGATCGACGTCTTGAGCTTGCGTGGCGCCGCAGCAGCTCCAGCCATTGATCTCGTGTAGTTTGATTCCCAGTATCGGCGCGATGGCCTCCAGAGAGATTTTAGACTCTTTTGCCGCTTGACTTAGGACGCATCCCGGGAAAAAAGCAAATTCATTTTGTGCGCTCATCTTTTACTCCTTATCCGCGGCGGCGCGCGCGGCTTTTATCATTTCTACCAACTCTTTATGACCCTCGATGTCCTCTTCGCCGAATATATGCAAAGGATTCATCTTGCCCGCACCCATCAGTTTTAGCGCGATATCCGTTTTGCTTACGGCCATGGCGCCTTCGCTTCTAAGGGCGAGTAAAATTTCATTTAGCCTGCCCGAGCCCTCGACCAGGTCGGTAAGGAAGGCGTTAGCGTGATCTGGGCCTTCGCCGGTATTTATGCCTTGTTTTTGGGTAAAGACTCTAAGCGCTGCTATGTCGTCGGCTGCGCTGATGCCTTTAGGGCAGCGATCGGCGCACTCTTGGCAGTGCACGCAGTTCCATAGACCGCCCAAAACTGCGGCCTTGGCGTGAAGCATCGGGTCTTTGCCCCTAGAGTCAAACGTCGCTCTGTGTGCGTGAGTGAAAACAAAAGGCTCCATATAGTCGCTGCTATCAGCCGTTAGCTTACTACACTCCGACGCGCAGCATCCGCATAGGATGCAGTCCCACTGCTTTTGGATCTTGTCGTACTGCTCTTGGGTTTGCTTACAGCCTTTTTCGGCAGAGAATTCATCCTTAGGGATAAAAGTCGGGCGGATCTTTCTTAGATTTTCGATAGAAGGCTCCCAGTCTACGACTAGATCTGATATCACTCTAAAATTTGCTAGCGGAGAGACCGTTATGACCTCTGGATTATCGTATGTCGCCAGCAGCTCTTCCATCTTTTCGTCGCAAGCTAGCACAGAGTGTCCGTTTACCCTCACGCCGCAAGCGCCACAGATGGCCGATCGGCAAGATGCGGTGAAATTTAGCGTCGCATCCAAATTTTGCTTGATAAATAGCAAAAGCGATAGCAAAGTCTTGCCCTCTATATCTTTTTTATCCACGACATAGGCTTGTTTGTAGTGTTGCGTGCCGTCATATCTGTCTATGATTATTTTCATTGCGGTTTCCTTCCGTCAAGCGAGAATTCCGTGACTACGACGTTTTTATAGCCAAGCTCTAGCTTGCCGTCGTTTAGCGTCACGATGCTATGTTTTAAGAAATTTACGTCGTCTCGTTTAGGGTAGTCCTCCCTAGTGTGAGCGCCTCTGCTCTCCAGCCTTTTACGCGCGGCCAAACAGGCGCAGCGAGATAGCAGGATCAAATTTCCCAGCTCCACGTAGTCGGTAAAGGCCGTATTCATAACCGGATTTGCGTTTGGTACGCTTAGCTTATCGTAGCGAGCTTGTATATCCTCTAGCGCTTTTTCTAGGACATCTAGCTTGTCCTGGGTTCTAAAGATACCCATATTATCCCAGTTTTGTTTGCCTAGCTCCTCGCGCAGGAGATACATTTCGTTTGCTTCGCCTTTGCCGTTTGCGACTTTTTTAAATTTCTCTCGCCATTTTTTAGCTAGCTCTTCGGTGTTTTTGCCACTACCAAAACTAGCCGTTTTGGCATACGCGCTAGCTCCCTTGCCGGCTAGCTGACCCGTTACTACCGCATCCGAGAGCGAATTTCCTCCGAGACGATTAGCTCCGTGGATAGAGACGCACGATGCCTCGCCGCCCACGTAAAGACCTGGCATCTTCGTGCTCATATCGTCAAATTTATCCACCTCTATGCCGCCCATTGAGTAGTGCGCGGTAGGCCTGATCGGCACCGGCTGCTCTACTAGGTCTAAATTTTCAAAAAGCAGTGCGGTGTGTCTGATTTTAGGCAGTTTTTTCATTATGGTTTCTTTACCCAGATGCCTAACGTCGATGAGTACGTATGAGCCTAGTCCCTCGCCGTAGCCGCGCCCCTCGCGGATCTCGGTCTCGATGGCGCGAGCCACTACGTCGCGAGGAGCTAGCTCCATCTTCTCGTGATAGTTTTTCATAAATCTCTCGCCCTTGTTGTTTAGCAGATATCCGCCCTCGCCGCGAGCCGCCTCCGTGATGAGGGTGCCGCCGTTTGCCACGCCGGTCGGGTGAAACTGTATCATCTCGGGGTCTTCAAACCCAAGCCCCGCTCGCACCGCAGCCGCTACGCCGTCGCCGGTGGCGATATAGGGTACCGAGGTTCTAGTGTAAAATATCCTCGTGTATCCGCCCGTCGCCACCACGAGAGCCTTACAAAGTACGGGAGTGATATCTCCGGTCTGGAGATTGCGTAGTACGACGCCCTCGCATTTACCGTCCTCTACGCCGATATCTAGCAGCTCGTAGTCCATTAGAAATTTAACGTCGTTGCTAACCGCCTCGTCAAAGCAAGCATGCATAACTATGTGACCGGTTTTATCCGCCGAATAGTTGCATCTGCGTTTTGAGGCGCCGCCCATCATCCTTTGCGCTACGCCGCCCGGTACGTCGCCTTTTTTAGCGTCTACGCCGCCGCTTGGATTTCTGGAAAATAGCGTGCCGATATAGTCCATCTCGGCTATCGCTTTGCCGGCCAGCTCGCAAAATTTGATCGCCGCGTCCTGATCTACTAGATATGCGCCGCCCTTAACAGTGTCGTAGGCGTGCAGCCTATACGAGTCGCCGTCAGAAAAATTCGTCACGCCGTTTATGCCGCCCTCGGCCATACAGGTGGCGTTTCTTGAGGGCATCATTTTAGTAGCTACGATGACGCTAAGCTCCGGGGCGACTTTTCTAGCGGCGACCGCTGCGCGCAGTCCGGCGCCGCCCGAGCCGATGATAAGAATATCGCAAGAAGGAAGTCCGTTAGCCTTACCGCTAAAAGCCTCTTTTTTAGAAGCTTTTTTATCAGGCTTTTTGTCGTCGCAGCCGCTAAGCGTCAAAGCTCCGACGCCGATACAGGCTCCTTGCAAAAACCTTCTTCTGGATAAATTTTCGTTCATTTGGTATCCTTTGTTTAAACTCAAAATTTCGCCGAAATTTGAGTTTATTATTACGAGCCTTTATCACTCAGATAAAGACGCCTTAACCTTGTGCCTTTCTGAGATGGAATTATAATACTTTTTTTTTAAAAAAATATTAATATTACACCGTTTGTAAACTAAAATTTTAGAAATGTTTTATCATCTAGTCATAAATTTTGAAATCAAATTTCAATCGCATGCCAAATGCCTAGTCGTGGATTATGCCGCGATTTTGATATTTTCGGCTGAAATTCGTAAATTTACATAAATGCGATTTTACCGATATTAAATCAGATAAATTTGCTCTTATTAGCGGTATAAATCGACTAGAAAAGTTAAATTTAAAGCATTTGGTAAATTTGCTTTTCGTATTTTGCCCGGTTTTATTTAAGCAAATAAGAAAAATATCACATAAATATCACAAAATTCCCGTTTTTTAAATTTAAGCAGTTTTTTTATACAATCATTTAAATTTAAAACCGCGGAAAATAATATGAAATTTACCCCCAAAACCTTGCCTTTCGTAGAATTTATCGCACTTATGGCGCTTCTAACATCGCTTGGAGCGATGAGCACCGACGCGATGCTGCCCGCACTCATGCAAATCGGCCTGGATCTTGGCGTGACTCAGATAAACCAAACCCAGCTAGTTATATCCTCGATGTTTGCGGGCTTTGCCGTCGGGCAGATATTTTACGGGCCGCTTAGCGACTTTATCGGGCGGCGAAACGCCGTGCTGCTAGCGCTTGCGATATTTACGGCAAGCTCCTTTATCTCGGTCGTTACGAGCGATTTTACCGCGCTTTTAGCGAGCAGATTTTTCCAGGGGCTAGGCGCTGCGGGCCCTAGGATCATCGCGATGGCGCTCATACGTGATCTTTACGAAGGACGCGCGATGGCTCGCGTGATGAGCTTTATCGCGGCCGTCTTCATCATCGTGCCCGCACTAGCTCCCATCATCGGCGGCTTTATCTTTAAAATTTATAATTGGCGTAGCATATTTTTAATGCTTACTTTTATGGGGCTTGCGTGCCTAGCGTGGTTTGGACTGCGTCAGAGCGAAACCCTGCCGGCGCAAAATCGCAATAAATTTAGCCTAAATTTGATAAAACGCGACGCCGCGCACGTCGTGAAAAACAGGCGTACCGCAGGCTATACGATCGTTTTGGGGCTGATTTTTGGGATGTTTTTGAGCTATATTAGCACCGCTCAGCAGATTTTCGAGGTAAGTTACAAGCTAGGCGACGAGTTTCCTATCTATTTTGCGATAAACGCATTGGCTCTGGGCGCCGCATCGATGATAAACGCAAAGCTCGTGATGATCTACGGCATGCGCTACCTCAGCATGCGCGCTATGGGAACGTTTTGCGTCATCGCGGTCGCGTTTTTGCCCGTCGTCGTCGCGTATGACGGGGTGCCGCCGCTGTGGGCTTTTATGGCGTTTTGCATGAGTAGCTTTTTTTGCGTGAGCATACTTTTTGGCAACCTAAACGCGATGGCGATGGAGCCGATGGGCAAGATCGCGGGCATGGCGGCTGCGCTGATCGGCTCGGTTTCGACCCTTATCTCGCTTCCTATCGGAGTTGCGATCGGACAGATGTTTCGGGGCACGCTAACGCCTATGGTCGCGAGCTTTGCGCTTATCGGAGCGACAGCTTTTGTGCTACTTTATAGGACTTCAAAGATTTCCGAGGAGTAAATTTACGCAGGCCGGATTTGATCAAATTTGAGCGGTAAATTCAGCCGCCTTTTAGTTTATTTTAAACAACCTCGCCGTCCGCAAAATCGCCTTATAAAGCAAATTTACGCTATCATTGCGCAAATTTAAAGGCAAAATATGAAACCAAAATACGACTTTTTCAAAAACTCCAAATTTGCATTCGAGGGGCTTGCCGCGATGCTAAAAAACGAGGCGGCGTTTCGCCTTGAGCTTTGCGTTACACTTCCGCTCGCGCTAATTTCGCTATTTTTACCCGTTTCCGCCACGCAGCACGCACTGCTGATCGCCGTTTTTGGCCTCGTTTTGATCTGCGAGTGCCTAAATACCGCAATCGAAGCGGTAGTGGATCTCGTTTCGCCCGGCTTTCATCCGCTGGCTAAAATCGCCAAAGACTGCGCTTCAGCCGCCGTTTGCCTCTCTATCGGTACGGCTGCGATAACTTGGGCGTGGGCTATTTTTTCGCTAATTTTTTAAGAGCGGAGTGAAATTTGACGGCAAAAACGGTAGCGATTTTGCGCTAGTCGGGTCTTAATTTTACGCCAAATTTAACCGCCTACTTTAAAAAGCAAGCTACGCCGCCAAATCCCAAAAATCCGTCGTTTGGCTAGCCGGGCGCGTAAAATTTATAAAAATACGGCTAAATTTAACCGCAAAACCGCACAAACGCGCCGCCGTCTGCAAAACCAGCAAGAAAGCAAGCTGCGAAAATTTAACCCGTCTGGCGCCAAAATCGCGCCGAATGACTAAAGCTTTAAGCTTTTTTTGGATAAAGTTTCACTCTTATTATCAATAATTAGGAAAACTATGAAGCTACGTATTTCTTGGTTTAAATTTACGCTTTTAAACACCGTTTTTATCGCCGCGCTAAATTTTGGGCTGTTTAATTTTATTTATTCAAGGCTTAGCTTTGAAGCTCATCCGCTGACGGCCGCAAGCCTGCCGGTTATATATTTTTCGCTGCTTTGCGCGCTGTTTTCGCTCGTTTTTTTGCCCTATCTAGCTAAGCCGGTTAGTATCGCTGCGATTGCCATTACGTGCGCTAGTAGCTACTTCATGCAAAGCTACGGTATCATAATCGATAGCGAAATGATAAGAAACGTCGCGCAAACGGACGCGGGAGAGGTATTAAGCTTTTTAAATCCAAAACTCGTTTGCTATATGCTATTTTTGGGCGTTTTGCCCTGCCTTCTGGTTGCTTTTGCGAGGATCGAGTACGGCGGTGCAAGGCGGCATATAAAGATCAAATTTTTAACGTTTGCAGGCTTTTTTGCGCTAGCGGCTGGGTTATTTTTTTCGCAGACTAAGTCCATTATCCCGTTTTTTCGAGAAAACAGCTTCATCAGAGCCTACAACCTGCCGTTTTATCCGATTTACGCGACGCAAAAGTATATAAAACTCGAGTTTTTTAAGCCCGAATTTAAGCAAATCGGTCTAGACGCTACGATGAAACCAAGCGACGAACGACGGCTAATGGTGCTAATCGTCGGCGAAACGGCTCGCGCGAAAAACTACTCGCTCGGCGGATATGCCAAAAACGACACGAATTTTTACACGAAAAATGAGCCAAATTTAGTCTATTTCAGCGACGCTCGATCGTGCGGAACGGCTACTGCGGTCTCGCTACCGTGCCTGTTCTCAAAGTCCACGAGAAAAGAATACAGCAGCAAAGAATTTAGCGAAAACGCGCTTGATATCCTAAAACGCGTCGGCGTCAAGGTCGTGTGGCTAGGCAACAACTCGGGCAAGTGTAAGGGCGTTTGCGACCGCTTGGACGCCGGCGACGTCGAGTATTTTGACGCCGGATACGATACGAATATGCTGCCCTCCATAAAAAAACGCCTCGAAAATCTCGCGCAAAACGAGATCATCGTCCTACACCTGCAAGGCTCGCACGGACCGGCCTACTACGCGCGCTATCCGAGCGAATTTCGCAAATTTGCCCCGACTTGCGACACGAGCGAGCTTAGCTCCTGCGATAGCGATAGTATCGTAAACACATACGACAACACGCTGCTTTTTACGGATTTTTTTGTTGGCGAGGTCATCAAGGCGGTCAAGGACGCGGGCGGCGATAAAAGCGCGGTTTGGTACTTCTCCGATCACGGCGAGAGCCTAGGTGAAAACGGCATCTACTTGCACGGCATGCCCTACGCCATCGCGCCCGAGACGCAAAAACACATCCCGATGATGGCGTATACGAACGATGAAGCGACGCTAGCTCGTCTACGCGCGCAAAAAGACGACGCCGTCTCGCACGATAATGTTTTTAGTTCGTTGCTGGGGTTTTTTGGAGTAGAGACAAAGGAATATGATAAAAAACTTGATATATTTGGCGAGTAAATTTTGCTTTTTAGCGGCTTGTCTTTTTGCCATATACTTCGTTGGATCTCGCTGCGGGCTGCAGTCACGTATTACATATACGCTCCTTTGCCCTTGCTTATCCGCCTCGTCTATCACAAAAATGCTTCGCCTTGACTCTTTGCGTTCAAATTCGAGAATTTCGACTTCAAATTTTACATAAATAGTTAAGGCGAAGTATCGAGAGATGATTTTAAATGTTTTGAAGTAAATTTCGTCCCAAGACTAGACATATAGTCTGTCACAGGGCGAAATTTACGAAATCATTTAAAAGCGCTCGCGAGACAAGCCGCAAATAGCCAAAATTAAGCTCTTTGCCAGACTATTTTCCTCCCAAACCCCAGCGCATTATGCGTAAATTTAACCCAGCCTAGGCTCAAAGCATAAAGGCTCGGGTCCATCGCCAAAGCATAAGGAAAGCGCGCGAAGTAGATTTTGCTTTGCTGCGCGGTTGCGGGGGCAGCTAGAGCGCGAAACTGCACCCCCTCTATCTTGCCCACCACCTTCGTATCAAGCGCGACGGTGCCGGCTACGCCAGGCTCTGCTAAAAATGCCTTCACGTGAGCGCTATCCTCGCCGCCTGCAACGATAAAAGCCAAATTTCCCTCGTCAAATGCGTAAAAGCAGCTTGCGCAGTATGGCTTGCCGTCATCTAAAACCGCAAGGCTAAGCAGGTGCATCTTGCGGATAAATTTTAAAATTTTTTCATCCATTTCGTCCGCCTTAAGCGCTAAAAATTTGAGCCAAATTTGCCGAAACCCAGCTAAAATTTAGCGCTAAAAAGCAAGCTAAAACTAGCCAAAAAGCAAATATAAAAAGCTCTATTTTGACAAATTTAGCTCCCGCTTTTTCGCGTTTAATCAAAGCCACTCCAAGCCCAGCCGCAAAGCCGCCGATAAAGCTAAAATAGTGCACCGCAGCGGGCTTAACGAAGCTTGGCAGTTTGCCCGCGAAAAATAGCGAAAATATCGTAAGCGAGATCAAATTTGCCAGTAAAAAATAAAACGCGACGACGGGAATTTGCGGGAAAAATCCGTGCAAAACAAAGCTCAAAACGGTCGCGCTAATAAGCTAAAATACGCGCGCGGCAAAACAGCACATTTTCATCCTTTTTTGCGT
>CAURMS010000016.1:0-12866 GCA_963526085.1 uncultured Campylobacter sp.
ACGTCGTCGCAGGATGGGATCTCGTATGTTTTATTTATTATCCTGATTTTCCTGCGGTAGATTTTGTTCTTTTATCTCTAAATTTATCTTGTCGTTCGCTTCAAAAAATTTATATTCTAAATCGTCTGAAACGTAACTTACGCTTTTATCCTCGCAAGGCTGTTTCGGTCGAGCTGTGATTTTAGCCAGCATCGGCGGAAGCTCTTTTGAGATTAGCGTTTTTATCGACATATCTAAACCGTGCGTTAGCGTTTTAATAAATTTACCGTCAAGCTGACTTTCGTTTTCTATTATATTTAGAGTAGCGTCGTAGCCTAAATTTTTCAGTTCGTCGTAGAGCCGTTGTTTTTCGCTAGCCGGAGCGTAAAAATCGTCATAAGCGTAATGATAACTCGTGTAAATTTGCTTTTTATAGCCGCTTTGGACTTTGAGGTGTTGCGGCATTAGAATTTCTCTTATGCATTTTCTCGATTTAGAAAAATAAGCCGGCGAAGCCTTGTCTAGCGTCCAATGCGTCTTGTCGAATAAATAAAGCTCGATATTGTGATAGCATTCGCTGGTGTAACCGCTGTAATATTTCATGTAATCTATCTCTTTGCCAAAGCCGATAAAAGGCCAGTGCGCTAGCGCATAACTGCTATTATCTATGACGCCGTCTATGAGCCATGGGGCGATTTTGGCGGCCATATGCGATAGATAGCCTCCGTGCGAGCTGCCTATCATGACGACTGGTAGGTCGTTTATGTCGGTTGTGCACTCAAAAGGAGTGTTGGCTTTTACGAAAAGTAGCGCATTGATCAAATCCTGCGCCTGCATAATGCCGAAATTTTGATATTCGTTTTTAGTCGGTTGAAGGGAAATTGATAGTTTAAGCGACAAGTCTTGAGGTGCTGTCTTATCGCGTTTTCTTGCGTCTATTAGATTGTCGATATCAAGCAGGGTTTGCGTATCGATTACGCTTAAATTTTCCGGGAGCTCTATGCCGCACCTGGCGCATTCTTTTTTTAATATCGATCTATCTAAATCGTCAAAAAATATCGTCGCTCCTGTTTGCGGTCTATCGCCGATACAGTGGTAGTTTACGCCTACTACGGCTACGCTAAATTCGCTCGCGACAAACTGCGCTAAGTGCTCGCGGTAGTTGCTGTCTGCGTCTCCTCCGTAGCCAGGGATTATAAAAACTATTGACGAGACCGGCTTTTTGGTATCAAAGCAAAGGTTAAACTCTAGCAGGCTTTCGCGCTTTATATTAAGCTCGGTATCGTCGCAGGAGTGGATTTTATACGTTTTTTTAACTATCGTGCCGTTTTGCCATATTTTTGAAACTTGTAGATTAATTTTGTCGTTTGCTTCAAAAACTTATATTCTAAATTTTCCGAGATATAGGTTATGCTTTTATCCTCGCAAGGTTTGTTTAGGGCGAGCTGCAATCTTGGTTAACATCGGCGGAAGTTCTTTTGAGATCAGCGTTTTTATAGACATATCAAAGCCGTGAGTTAGCGATTTGATAAATTTACCGTCAAGATCGCTTTCGTCTTTTATTATTTTTAATGTCGCATCTATGCCACAGGCGTTAAATTCGTTATAAAGTTCCGATTTATCAGCTATAGGAGCGATGTCGTCTCCGGCATAGTGATAGCTTAGATAAATCGGCTTTGGATATTTGCTTCGGGTTTTTACGTGGTCTAAATTTAAAATATAACGTATCTTTTCGTGCGCTGGCATAAATCTTTTATCGGAGCCATCTTTTAAGGTCCAAAGCGTCTTGTCGGAGATGAAAAAATTTATATGTTTAAAAAGCATATCATTTGATGAGCAGCAGTGATTCATATAGTCAAGCTCCTTACCAAATCCCACGATCCTAAGCGGATACTTGGCGTAGCTACTGTTATCTATGATGCCGTCTATGAGCCACGGAGCGATCTTGGCGGCCATATGCGATAGATAGCCTCCGTGTGAGCTACCGATCATGACGACTGGTAGTTCGTTTAAATTTTTAATCGCTTTAAACGGCGCATTTGTCTTTATAAAAAGTAGGGTGTTTATCAAATCCTGGGCCTGCATAATGCCGAAATTTTGGTATTCGTCTTTTGCCGGATCAATCGTAAGGGATAAATTTAAAACAAAATCTTTTGGAAATACTCCGCTATTTTTATTGTTGTCTATATAGTTACTAACCGCAGACAAGACGCCGTTTAGCTTATAGAAATTTTTTAGCGAGCTCAGATCGCCGCCTAGCTACAGGTTTGTCTCTCGGCATTTTTCTCTTAAAATTTCTTGATCAAATTCGTCCATATAGTATCTAGCGCCCGTAACTAATCTATTGTAGATGTGATGATAATCTACATTGATCACAGCTACGTTAAATTCTCTCGCCGTAAATTCGGCTAGGTGGTCTCTATATGCTTTATCGCCGCCGCCGCATCCAGGCACTATAAAAACTATGGCGTTAACCGGCTTATCGTCATCGTAGCACAGTTTGAAGTTTAATTTCGTAGAGCGTTTAACGCCCAGCTCCATATCGTCGCAAGAGTTGATTTCGTAGATTTTACTGACTACCATTTTTTGCCTTCCGTGATTTTTTGTATTATACCTCTGCCGAGCTAAATTTAGCTTTTTTGGTCAGGTGTAATCGGCCGATCGTAAGCTATGCGGTGGTTATACTAAGGATTATGGAATCGTTTTTTAAATTTAAGCGTAAAGTTTAAAATAAATTGCGAAATTAAAAATTATTTACGGTTTCGCCGCCGAATTTCAGTAGCGCCGAGCCCCAAGTAAAGCCGCCGCCGAATGCGTCTAGTAAAAGCAAATCGCCTTTTTTAAGTCTGCCCGCTTCGTATGCGTCATTCATCGCCATAGGTATAGAGGCTGAGCTTGTGTTGCCGTATTTTCCAACTGTTACGACGCACTGTTCGTTTGTAAAATTTAAGCGTTGCTTGACTGCTTCGATGATGCGTAAATTTGCCTGATGAGGTATAAAAAGATCGATTTTATCGCTTGAAATTTGATTTTTTTTTAGGATATCTACGACGTCTTTAGTTAGCGTCTGGACGGCGATTTTAAAGACTTCGTTGCCCGACATCTTGATAAATTTCTCTTCTTCGCCCGGAGTTATGAGTAGGTTTGCGTAGTTGCCGTCGGCTGCAGTGTGAACGTCGATTATTTCGTTTTCTTCGCTAGCGCTTACGACTGCCGCACCCGCTCCGTCGCCAAATAGTATGCAAGTCGTTCTGTCTGTCCAGTCGACAATTTTACTTAGTTTTTCGGCTCCTATTATCAATACGTTTTTTTTGCTTCCGCTTTCAATCAGTGATTTTGCAAGCTCAAGCAGATAAATAAAACCCGTGCATGCCGCGCTTATGTCAAATGCTGTGATGGCATTTATGCCTAAATTTTTAGCGATTTTACACGCCGTCGAAGGCATACAAAAGTGATCGGGCGAGATGGTCGCGCAAATAACGGCGTCGATATCTTTTGTGGTCAAATTTGCTCTTTCAAGCGCTATTTGTGCCGCTTTCGTGCCAAGATCGCTCGTATCTTCGCCCTGCGCTATGCGTCTTTGGCTGATGCCGGTGCGTTTAACTATCCATTCGTCGTTGGTTTCCACCATTTTTTCAAGGTCGAAATTTGTTAAAATTTTAGGTGGAGCGTATGCGGCTATGGATATTAGCGAGGCTTTTGGCATTAAATTTTTCTTTGTAATTTCATTTTGCGAAGTGCGAAAGCTCGTCTTCGATGACTTTATTTATATCGGAGTTTGCGAATTTTAGAGCTTGAAATATCGCATTTTTGATAGCTTTTGGTGTGCTTTTACCGTGGCTTATTATGACGCAGCCGTTCACGCCAAGTAGCGGTGCGCCGCCATATTCGTCGTAATCAACTTGCTGTTTTAGAGTTTTAAAAACTTTTTTCATGAGAAGTGAGCCGGCTATAGCGACCGGGGATTTTTTAACGTGTTTTTTGATGATTTTAGTTATCGCGTCAGCTACGCCTTCGCTTGTCTTTAGTAGGATATTTCCGACAAATCCATCGCAAATAACGACATCGACGCTTCCGTCAAAGACTTGATTTCCTTCGGCGTTACCTACGAAGCTATCAAGTTTTGAGATTATTTCAAAGGCTTCTTTAGTGGCTTCGTTGCCCTTACTACTCTCTTCGCCGTTAGATAAAAGTCCTAGTTTAGGGGATTTTATTTTTAAAATCTCTTTTGCGTAGGCTTCGCCCATTATCGCAAATTGAAATAGATGCTCGGGCCTACAGTCCACGTTTGCGCCGACGTCCAAAACTAGCGTGTTGCCGCCGGTTACGTTTGGCATTAGCGTCGCTATCGCCGGGCGCGAGACGTTTTTTAGTCGCCCGACTCGAAGCGTGGCAAGACTCATCGTAGCTCCGCTGTGTCCTGCCGAAACTACGGCCTTGGTTTGCTTATTTTTAAGTAGCTCGATGGCCTTAAAAATACTGCTTTCTTTTCGCTTTAATGCATCGGTGGCGCCGTCGCTCATAGAAACGACCTCGTCGGCTTGAATAAATTTTACGTATTGTTTTAAATTTTGCGGAACGAGGCTTTCTAAAATTTTCGTATCACCTACCAAAACGGCTTCAAATTTTACTTCTTTTAAAGCCTCGATCACGCCGCCGATAATAGGCTGCGGACCGAAGTCGCCGCCCATCGCGTCAATGCAAATGCTGGTCATTTGTATCAATACTCTCCGGTAGTTTTATTTACGCGGTGAGGCATTTTCCATGAGCCGTCTTTATCTTTTACGGGAATAGGAAGCGTTACTTTGTAGTGTGTTCTTCTCTTTGCCGCACGAGTATGACTTACTCTTCGTTTAGGTACTGCCATTTTATTCTCCTTTATAGATTTTTACATTTTTCACAATAAAAATAATCGCTTTTAAAAGCTTCTATTTCGCTTGTTAATACTTCTTCTAAATTTATAAAACCGTCGAAAAACTCGACTACATCGTCAAGATTTTCTTCTTTATCTTTATAAATTCCGTCGCTTAATATCAAATTTACATCTTCATCAAGCTTCAAATTTATGTCTTCGCCGCATCGGTCGCAGTTGTGAGCTATCTCGCCTACGATTTTACCTTTGCAACTAACCAAATTTTGGTTTATTTTTCCTAGTTCGCCGTTAAAAATCAGTCCGTCCGAGCTTAACTCAAACGGCATCTGGTTATTTGCGATTTTGGCGAAAGATATTTTCAAAATTTAGCCCAAATTTAGCAAATTTCTCTTGTCGCAAAGAAAAACGCAATCTCGTTTTTAGCGTTTTCTAGGCTGTCGCTACCGTGAACGGCGTTTGCGTCGATACTCTCGGCAAAGTCGGCTCTTATTGTGCCAGGTTTTGCTTCTTTCGGATTGGTCGCACCCATTAGATCGCGGTTTTTAGCTACCGCATTGTCGCCTTCAAGCACCATAACTACGACCGGTCCGCTCACCATAAAATCAACCAAATCATTAAAGAAAGGTCTGTCTTTGTGAACTGCGTAGAAAGCTTTTGCGTCGCATTTGCTTAGTTTGACTTTTTTCATAGCGGCGATTCTTAGTCCGTTACTTTCGAACCTATCCACGATTTTTCCGATAACGCCCTTTTTTACGGCATCAGGCTTAATAATAGAAAGCGTTTGCTGCATAAAATTTCCTTTTTGTGATTTTTATAAGGCGGTGATTATATCAAAAAAAAATTAAAATTCAAAATAAGCCCAAAATGCGGGCTTAAATTTATTGTATTACCGCGGTTGAGCCCATGCGCATATCGGCGGTTATCTCGGCGCGAGAAGGCTGGCCAGCATAAGGAGCGTCCCAAACGATGCAACCGTCGGTAGGACAGGCTGAGGCGCATGCAGGTTCGTCGTTAAATCCTACGCACTCTACGCATTTATCGGCATAGACGTAGTATGCGTCCTCTCCGGTCGGGTTATCTGCGTCGTCCACGATAGCGTTTGTCGGGCACTCGTCGATGCAAGAACCGCAACTTATGCAAATGTCTGTTATTTTTACTGCCATTTTTTATCCTTTTAACTAAAAAATTTTTCACAAGAATATCAAAAGCTAAGTAAATTTGATATTAAATTTTTGCGTTAAATTTTAAAACGAAAAAGTTAAATTTTTAGCTCTTTTTAATCTTTAGATGATATAATTTCGCTACAAATAAAAATTATTAAGGAGAAAAAATGTTAGTAACAAAAAAAGCACCTGACTTTACAGCTGCAGCAGTTTTAGGAAACAATCAAATCGTAAACGATTTCAACCTATATAAAAATATCGGCGAGAAGGGCGCGGTAGTATTTTTCTACCCTATGGACTTTACATTCGTTTGCCCTAGCGAGATCATCGCGTTTGATAAAAGATACGACGAATTTAAAGCTCGCGGTATCGAAGTTATCGGCGTTTCGACAGATAACCAATTCTCTCACTTCGCGTGGAAAGAAACTCCGGTAAACAAAGGCGGCATTGGCCAAGTTCGCTACCCGCTAGTAGCTGATATGACTAAGTCTATCGCTCGCGGTTTTGACGTACTTCTAGAAGACGCTGGCGTCGCTCTTCGCGGCTCATTCCTGCTAGACAAAGACGGCACCGTTCGCCACGCGGTTATCAACGACCTTCCGCTTGGCAGAAACATCGACGAGATGATCAGAATGGTAGATACTATGCTATTTACGAACGAGCACGGAGAGGTTTGCCCTGCCGGCTGGAACAAAGGCGATAAAGGCATGAAGGCCGATACTGCAGGCGTTGCAGACTACCTGTCTCACAACGCGGACAAACTATAATCATCTAAATTTAAGGGCGAGCTCTCGCCCTTATTGATCCTTTTTAGATTAAAATATCGCAAATTTAATACAAAATATCAAAAATTAAATCAAAAAATAAGTTTTTTTTACTATAATCTAGCTTAAAATTCAAATTTATTCGGAAGGACTTATAATTCAAATGAACGTTACGTATAATGACGGCTCGTTTATGCGTGAGGATGCGGTAAACGTATTTGCTAGAGCTATGAAAGACAACCGTCAGGTGCATTTTTTAAATCTTTACAACGGCGTGAAAGTAGAGTGCATGGGCGAGGTAAAGCACGCGGAGGATGATACCGTCGTCTGCAAGGTAACGCTAGAGCAAATTTTAGCTATAAAAGAAGAAAAAAACGCCTACGTAGTACGCGATGAATATTTTCCGGAAAATTTAAGAGCCGATATAGTCGGATCGGATCTTACGAATTTAACCGTTATGCTACAAAATTTCACGTATATGCAAAATCTGCACGCAAACCTAAGAAAACACCAGCGCGTTTATCCTGATCGCTATACTAGAGTGATCTTGACGCAAAACGGTAGCGAAATAAGCGGCAATCTATACGATATCTCAAGGGGCGGCCTGGGCGTCGTTAGCTTGGATGACGGCGAGTTTAAAGAGGGCGAGCCTATAAATGCTAAATTTGAGCTAAGCATACCGGACGAAGCTGGCGACTCTAACAAAAGCATAAATATAGATACCGATCTAAAACTAGTCGCCGCTTTAAGATATAAGGGTGCGATGAGATATTGCTGCCAGCTAACTGGTAATGACGATACTACGGGCGAAGATATAGCGAAATTTACGAAAAGACGCGTAATAGAAACTCTCGAAGAGCTCAAAGAGCAGCTAAAAACTTACCAATAAATTTAACGCAAAATTAAAAGGCGAGCCTCGCGCTTGCCTTTTTTAAATTCTACCCGCCTCGCTTTCAAATTTATTCAATAGCTTCACCCGAAATTTAATCAAAAATCAGTAAAATAGCCCAAAATTTACAAGGAAGCACATGAAAACCATCCAAGAAAATTTAAAGCTATTTTACGTCGGTCTCAAAAACAAAGAGCCGTTTTTCTATAAAAACAAGGACCTCACGACGCACGCGGCCATCATCGGAATGACCGGTAGCGGCAAAACAGGCCTTGGCATCAGTATCCTAGAAGAAGCCTGCATCGACAATATCCCGACCTTTATAATCGACCCAAAAGGCGATATGACCAACCTCGCCTTAGCGTTTCCGCAGATGAGCGCGCAGGATTTTGTGCCCTACGTCGATGAAAACGAAGCGCAAAACAAAGGCATGAGCGCGGATGAGTTTGCCGCTAGCGAAGCGCAGACTTGGAAAAACGGTATCGAGGGCTCGTTTCAAAGTTTAGAGCGCGTAGGGCTTTTTAAAGATAGCACCGAGCTAAAAATTTACACGCCAAAGAGCAGTAGCGGCGTCGGCACGGCGCTGCTAGGCGATTTTGCCCGTCCGAGTTTAGACGCAGGCAGCGAGGAGTTTGGCGAGTACGTCGGCTCTCTGGCTAGCTCGGTGCTATCGCTTGTGGGCATAGAAAACGACGTAAACTCAAAAGAACACCTGCTCATCTCAAACATCTTTACCCTCAAATTTAGTCAGGGCGCGGACGTGAGCTTAGAGGAGCTCATCGGCTTTATCGCGACGCCTCCGTTTGCCAAGATCGGCGTATTTGACGTGGAGAAATTTTATCCAAGCTCCGAGCGCATGAAGCTAGCGGTTAAGATCAACACGCTGCTTGCAAGCCCCGATTTTCGCACGTGGCTAAGCGGCGAGCGACTTGATATCTCAAAGATGCTTTTTAACGCAAACGGCAAGGCAAAGTGCAATATCTTTACCATCTCGCACCTAAAAGACAGCGAGAGGATGTTTTTCGTGACGCTGCTGCTAAACGAGATCATCGCGTGGATGCGCAAGACCGAGGGTACGAGCTCGCTTCGCGCGGTGCTTTATATGGACGAGATTTTCGGATTTTTCCCGCCAAACGGCAATCCGCCGTCTAAAACCCCGATGCTAACTCTACTAAAACAAGCCCGCGCGTACGGCCTTGGCGTGATACTAAGCACCCAAAACCCGGTCGATCTAGACTATAAAGGCCTTAGCAACATCGGCACTTGGTTTATCGGACGCTTGCAAACCGCGCAGGACAAAGCGCGCGTGATCGACGGTATGACGGGGCTTGCGGGCTCTGCGATGGATAAAGGCGAGATAGAAAATCTCATCTCAAATTTGCAAAAGCGCAATTTCCTCCTAAAAAACATCCACGAGGACGGGCTGTCCGTCATCTCGACGCGCTGGGCTCTGAGCTATCTCAAAGGCCCGCTTAGCCGCGAGCAGATTTCAAATTTGATGAAAGAGCAAAAGAGTGGGTCAAATTTGAGCGGATCAAGCCCGGCAAAAAGCTCAAATTTCGCCGCCAAGCCGGTGCTATCGCCGGACATCGCTCAAATTTACGCCGCAAGCTCAAATTTGCAGGAGGGCGGCGAGCTGGAGGGGTATCTTTACGGCGAAGCCAAAGTGCGATTTTACGACGGCAAAAAGGGGCTTGACGAGGTTCGCGAGGTAAATTTCACGCTAAGGCTGGATGAAGCTCAAAAAAGCGCCGACTGGAGCGAAGCTAGCGAAAATATGCATTTTACCGCGGTTGCAGAGCCAAATTTCAAGCTCTCATACGCGCCGCTGCCGGGCTTTGTCGCGGGAGCTAAAAATTTCAAAGAGCTAACCAAAAATTTCAAAGAATTTATCTATAGAAACTACAAGCTTAGGCTCTTTAGCGCGCTAAATTTAAGCTCGGCGCCGGGTGAGAGTAAGGAGGAGTTTTACGTGCGTTTGGCCGATAAATGCAACGAAATTTTAGAAGCGCAAACGGCCAAGCTCACGGCGGAATTTGACAAGCAAAAAGCGCGCCTAGAGGAAAAACTAAACCGCTCGGTGGCAAAGCTAGAAAAAGAGCAGCGAGACTTTAAAAGCAAGGGGATCGAGACGGCGATCTCGGTGGGAGCGAGCATTTTGGGTGCGATTTTTGGCAAGGGGCTGCTAAGTAGCGGCAACATCGGCAAGGTCGCGACCTCCGCGCGCTCGGCAAACAGCGTGCTAAAAGAGCGCAGCGACGTCAAACTAAGCGAGCAAGAAGTCGCCCAACTAAACGCGCAGATCGAGGAGCTGATGGCGAAATTTGAAGAAGACGCCAGCGCGCTAAAAGCCAAAAACGACGTGCAAAATGTGGAAGTGACGGAGGTGGAGGTGGCGCCGAAGAGTAGCGATATATACGACGAAAAGCTCTATCTTCTTTGGAAATAAATTTAACGGCTTGGCTTTTGAGCGTCTTTATAGAAACCCCGCCTGCGGCGTCGCTACGCTGGTTTTGAATGAGTTTGAAATTTTAAGTCAAGGCTAGACAAGTAGTCTGCCGCAGACTTAAAATTTCAAACTCATTCAAAACCATCTCAAAATACTTCGCCTTAACTTTTTTATTCAAATTTGAAGCCAAATTTTATTCGCCGAGACCCGCACCTTGAAAATGCAAATTTAACTCAACTAAAATTTATAAAACCCAGCGACGCTTTGCGTCAGCAAAGCAGTGTCGCCGCTTCTCACGTGCAGTGGGGTTGGTGGGGGTTTGGTGGCGGAAGGGGCGACGCTTCGTAAGTAGAAACTCCTTCCGCCACCCAAGAAAAAGAAAAACTAAAAAAATTTGGAGAATCTTAAATTTAACAAAACCAAATTTAGCATCTTAAAGGTGCAGGTCTCGGTGTGTAAAATTTACAAATTTACCGCCCCTTAAAACGACCGATTTATCAAAAAATCAGCCGAATTTAATTAATATTGCGAAATCGAAACAAAAATCAGGATAAAAAATGAACGAAAATTTGATAGCTTACGCCGCGGCGTATCTGCTAGGCGGCATCCCCTCGGGCGTGATTTTGGCGCATATCTTCGGCGGAGTAAACATCAGAAGCGAAGGTAGCGGCAGTATCGGCGCGACCAACGTCTTGCGCGTGCTAAAGCAAAAAGACCCCAAACTCGCTAAAAAGATCGCGATTTTGACCGTTGTTTGCGACGTTTTAAAGGGCGTTTTGCCGATTTTAATCGCGAAATTTATGGGTCTAGCTCCAGCGACGCTTTGGGCGATGGCGGTACTTTCGGTGCTCGGACACTGCTATTCACCGTTTTTAAAATTTGAAGGCGGCAAGGGCATAGCCACGGGTGCGGGCGTTTTGGCAGTATTTTTGCCTCTTGAGATCGTTACCGCGCTTGGGGTTTGGTTTGTCGTGGGCAAACTGCTTAAAATCTCATCGCTTGCCTCACTAGCCGCTCTTGTAGCGTTTATTGTAGCTACTTTTGCGCTTCAGCCGCAGATCCCTGATATCGACTCTTATGCGCCGATATTTTTGATCGCGTTTTTGGTCGTTTACAAGCACCTGCCAAACATAAAACGCCTGATAACCGGGCAAGAAAAGCGGGTAATTTGACGACGATTATCAAAGATTACGAGTTTAGCACGATCATCGGGCTGCTTGATTTTGAGCGCGTGACGCCGCAAAAGGTAAGAGTAAGCGCGGAGTTTGAAAGCGGCGAGTTTATAGACTACGTGGAAATGATAAATTTGATCGAGGAAATTTACGCGCAGGAGAAATTTGGCACCGTGGAGAGCTCGCTTGAAATTTGCGCGAAAAAGTTGAAGGAAAAATTTGGCTCGCTTAGCTTTTTAAAAATGGAAATTTTAAAAACCGAGATCGTCAAAAATGCGATGGTTGGCGCAAGAGCCGAGTTTAAATATTAAATTTTTTTTAAAGTATCTTGAAATCTTGCTTAATTTATGCTACAATCCCAACAAATTTCACTGAAGGGAAAAAATGAGAATTTTAATAGTTGAAGATGAGGTAACTCTAAACAAAACCATCGCCGAGGGCTTGCAAGAGTTCGGCTATCAGACCGACAGCTCGGAGAATTTCAAGGATGCCGAATACTACATCGGTATTAGAAATTACGATTTGGTTTTGACTGATTGGATGCTGCCTGACGGCGACGGCGTGGATCTAATCAACATCATCAAACACAAATCTCCGCGCACTGCAGTAGTCGTGCTATCTGCGAAAGACGATAAAGATAGCGAAGTTAAGGCATTTAGAGCAGGTGCGGACGACTATATCAAAAAGCCGTTTGATTTTGACGTTTTGGTAGCTAGAATCGAAGCGAGACTTCGCTTTGGCGGCACCAACGTTATCAAAATAGACGACCTCATCATCGATCCAGACGAGGAGAAAATCACCTATTTAGGCCAAGATATCGAACTAAAAGGCAAGCCGTTTGAGGTACTAACTCACCTTGCGCGCCACAGCGATCAGATAGTCAGCAAAGAGCAACTACTAGACGCGATCTGGGAGGAGCCTGAGCTCGTAACTCCAAACGTAATCGAAGTAGCAATCAATCAAATCCGCCAACAAATGGATAAACCGTTAAATATCTCGACTATCGAGACGGTCAGAAGACGCGGGTATAGGTTTTGCTTTCCCAAAAAAGCCTAAGATTTAGGTTTATAGTGCAATTAGCATCGGCTTCTACGATGCTAATTCTCATCATCTCTGTTCTTTTATACCAGTATATCAAGGTCACGATATACGAGGGCATCTCGCAATCGCTCGCATACGAAGCTAAAATTTTATCCACGAGCGCAAATTTATCTAAAGTAGAAAAACCGTTTGAGTACTTCACGCTAAACGATAGTCCCACTAGAGCAAAGCTAGTCGAGGGCAAAACAGTATCTCCTTATTTCGTTACGGAAAGGGTCGGACAAAAGACCCATTTGACGCTGTTTTATCCGTATATGGACGACACGAGCATCGCTCTAACCAAAGACACCACTCATCAAAGCAAACTCGTAGATCAAATTTTAATCGATATCATCATGGTAAACGCTACGTCGATACTTCTGATTATTTTTTACGTGCTTTTTTTGTCACGGATGCTGCTGGTGCCGGTCAAAATTTTAAGCAGAAAAATGACGAATTTAAACGAGCGGTTTTTGCAGACGGTGAGCCTTGAGGAG
>CAURMS010000017.1:0-12832 GCA_963526085.1 uncultured Campylobacter sp.
CAACAACCACTCGATGGAGCGATTTCGCGAAAAATACCGAAACTGCGACGTTTTACTCATCGACGACGTACAATTTTTAGGAAAAACAGATAAAATCCAAGAGGAATTTTTCCACACGTTTAACGAGCTTCACGCTAAAAACGGCCAGATCGTGATGACCTCGGACCGCCAGCCAAAGCTGCTAAAAGGCTTTGAAGATAGACTAAGAACGCGTTTTGAGTGGGGTATCATCGCAGACATCACGCCGCCAGAGCTCGATACTAAAATCGCAATCATCAAGAAAAAATGCGAATTTGATAAAATTTACCTCGACAAAGACGTCATAAACTACATCGCAACAAACATGGGCGACAACATCCGAGAAATCGAAAGCGCGATAATAAATTTAAACGCTTACGCAAGGCTCATGAGGCAGGAAATCACGCTAGAGTTTGCAAAAAATATCCTGCGCGATCAGATAAAAGAAAAACGCGAAAATATAAACCTAGAAAATATCGTTGAAATCGTGAGCAAAGAGCTAAACGTCAAACCAAGCGATATGAAAAGTAAATCCCGCTCGAAAAATATCGTCGAGGCTAGACGCATAGTGATATATCTGGCTAAAAATTTGACGCCAAACTCGATGCCGCAGATTGCGCAATTTTTCAACATGAAAGATCACTCAGCCGTAAGCCACAGTATCAAAAAAATAAACGAACTAATCGAAACGAATGAGTATTTTAAAGTTCGCGTCGAAGAACTAAAGAATAAAATTTTAACCAAAGAGTAAAAACGTGAATAAAAGTGAAAAAATAAGCAGTTTTTTTAACGCTGCAAATGCCCTATTTAAAGCAAATAAAAGCAGTTTTAAACTTTTCACGCCCCCTACTAATGCTACTAAAAGAAATTTAAAAACAAAAGGAAAAAAATGAAAGTCGCGATTAATAAAAACGCTTTAGAAAGCATCGTAACAAATAGCAATTCTTACCTAGAGAAAAAGGATCTAAGCGCTATAACTTCGCATATATTTATCGGAGCAAAAGACGGTATCCTAAATATAAAAGCAACAGACCACGAGATCGGTCTAGCCTATAAGCTCTCAAACGTCAAAATCATGGACGAGGGAAACGCTACTGCAAACGGTAAGAAGTTACTTGACATCATAAGAAGCTTAAAAGACGAAGAAATCACACTAGAGACAGTAAATAACTATCTCTACATAAAACAAAAAAACTCAAAATATAAGCTTCCAATGTATAAATTTGAAGATTTTCCAAATTTCCCGACGATAGAAAATAAAAATAAATTTGAAGTCGACGCCGTAATGCTTGGACGAAGTTTAAAGAAAATTTTTACAAGCATCGACAATAATAACCCTAAATTTGAGCTAAACGGTGCTCTTATCGACATTAAGCAAAACTACATAAATATAGTCGGCACCGACACGAAAAGGCTTAGCGTTTTTAGATTTGAGACGCCGACTCAAAGCGAATTTTCTTTGATAATCCCGAAAAAAGCCATTAGCGAGATACAAAAGCTATTTTTTGATAAGATCGAAATTTACTACGACGATACGACTCTGATCGCTCAAAGCGCAAATTTCGAGTTTTTTACAAAGTTGATAAATGGCAGATTTCCTGACTACAACAGAGTAATCCCGCAAGAGATAAAGAAAAGGCTAAGACTAAGCAGAGACAAAATGGTAGAAGGCATCAAAACCGTTTCGATAATCTCTGAAAGCACGAAAATCGTATTTGCACCTCAAACCATAAGCTTTGAAAGTATCGTAGAGGATAACTCGGAAGCTAAAACCACGATAGAATTTGCAACCGGACTAGAAGAAGAGATCTACGTCGGCGTGAAAAATAGATACTTGCTTGATTTCTTACAAAGCATCGAAGAGGAGCATTTCGAATTTGGATTTAACGACTCAAATTTAGCCTTTACGGTGAGCTTAAACGAGCTAAAAACGGTAATCATGCCGATAAATTTATAAAATAACAAAGGTAAATAATGCAGCAAAATTACGGCGCGGAAAATATTAAAGTTTTAAAAGGGCTCGAAGCGGTTAGAAAACGCCCAGGAATGTACATCGGTGATACCAACATAAGCGGCCTACACCACATGATCTATGAAGTCGTCGATAACTCCATAGATGAGGCGATGGCTGGTTACTGCGATACGATCGATATTGAGCTAACGCGTGAAGGCTCGGCGATAATCAGCGATAATGGACGCGGTATACCGGTAGGTATGCACCCTACGGAGAAAATTTCAGCCGCTACTGTAGTTTTAACCGTACTTCACGCAGGCGGTAAATTTGATAAAGATACTTATAAGGTTTCAGGCGGTCTGCACGGCGTCGGCGTTAGCGTCGTAAACGCGCTTTCTAAAAAGCTAGTCGTAAATATCAAACGAGACGGCAAACTACATAGACAAGAGTTTTCAAAAGGTATACCTCAAAGCGACCTTGAAATCATAAAAACGACCAATAGAACGGGAACTCAGGTGGAGTTTTGGCCTGATGATAGCATTTTTGAGGTTACGGAATTTGACGATGAAATTTTAACCAAACGCTTTAGAGAACTAGCCTATCTAAACCCGAAAATCACGATAAATTTTAAAGATCAAAGAAACGGTAGAAACGAGAGTTTTCACTACGAGGGCGGACTTGAGAGCTTCGTAACCGATTTAAATAAAAACGAAGCCGTTAGTAAAGCAGTATCGTTTAGCGGCGGTGAAGAGGACGTTTTAGTCGATTTTGCGCTGATGTACAACGATACTTATAGCGAAAATTTGCTAAGCTTCGTAAATAACATCAAAACTCCTGACGGCGGTACGCACGAGGCGGGATTTCGCGCGGGTCTAACACGCGTGATAACAAACTACATCGCCGCAAACGCCGCAGCCCGCGAAAAAGACACAAAAATTACGGGCGAAGATATTCGCGAAGGCCTTATCGCAGTTATTAGCGTAAAGGTACCAGAACCGCAGTTTGAGGGCCAGACAAAAGGAAAACTAGGATCAAGCTACGTAAAACCGATCGTTCAAAAGATGGTTTTTGAGGTACTTAGTAAATATTTTGAAGAAAACCCGATCGAAGCTCGCGCGATAATGGAAAAAGCGCTAATGGCAGCGCGCGGACGTGAAGCAGCAAAAAAAGCTCGCGATCTAACGCGTAAAAAAGAGGGTTTAAGCATAGGAACGCTACCTGGTAAACTAGCCGATTGCCAGAGTAAAGATCCTACTATCAGCGAGATTTATCTAGTGGAGGGCGACTCTGCGGGCGGTTCGGCTAAACAAGGACGCGATAGGGTGTTTCAGGCGATTTTGCCGTTAAAAGGTAAAATTTTAAATGTCGAAAAATCGCGCTTAGATAAAATTTTAAAATCTGATGAAATAAAAAATATGATAACTGCGCTAGGTTGCGGTATCGGCGATGAATTTGACGCCGAGAGGCTTCGCTACCACAAAATCATAATCATGACCGATGCCGACGTCGACGGTAGCCATATTCAGACGCTACTTTTGACGTTTTTCTTTAGATTTTTACATAAAGTCGTGGAAAACGGTCACATCTATCTAGCTCAGCCGCCGCTTTACCGCTATAAAAAGGGTAAAAAGGAAATTTATCTAAAAGACGAAAGAGCTCTGAATGAATTTTTAATCGAAACCGGTATCGAAGGAGTTGAGTTTGAAGGTATCGGAAACGCTGATCTCATAGACTTTTTAAAGATAGTCGCGGCTTATAGAAGCGTATTAAAAGAGCTTGAAAAGCGCTTTAGCGTGATTTCTGCGGTTAGGTATATGATCGAAAATCCAGATATCGTTTCAAAAAGTTACGGTGAAATTTTTGAAATTTTGAAAAATTATTTAGAGGCTCAAGGGCACAATATCCTAAACTCATATGTCAGTGAAGAAGAGGCGCGAATTTACGTACAAACCGAAAGCGGCCTGGAAGAGCTTTTGGTAAACGAAAATTTGTTTACAAATCCGCTTTACGAAGAGGCGCTTTATATCAGCCAAAAGATAAAAGAGCGCGGCATCGAGCTAAAAGGCGACGTGATAGACGTGCTAGACGAGATCGAAAAAAATGCCAAAAAAGGCGCCTATATACAACGCTATAAAGGCCTTGGTGAGATGAATCCGGAACAGCTGTGGGAAACGACGATGAACCCTGAAAATCGCCGTTTGCTAAAAATAAACATAAACGATGTAGTAAGCGCGTCGGATACGTTTAATCTCTTCATGGGCGACGAGGTCGAACCGCGAAGAAACTACATACAAGAGCACGCAAAAGATGTGAAACATTTGGATGTATAAATGCTAAAATCAGAACTAAAAGAACGATCAAATAGGTTTAAAACCGCGCTCGAGGTGTCCTCGATATTTATTTTCAGCGTTATCATTTTGGTCTATATTTTTGTTAAAAAAGACGATATAAAATTTGACGCTGATGATATTATTCTGATTGCGATTTTGGTTTTGTGTCAGGTTTATTTTACGGCCTACAAAATTTATCAAAGCTTTCAAACGAGCGTACTCGATCAAGTAACAAAAGCCTATAATAGAGACGAAATTTTAAGACTTTTATCAAAGCAAGCTTCTAAATTTAAAGGCAAAAGCGGCGGCAATATGCTAATGCTAAAGATCGAAAATTTAAACGATATAAACGAGCGCTATAGCTTTGTTAGCACCGATATTTTGCTCAAACGACTAGTCGAGCGACTGGAGAAATTTTTAAACGAAAAAGTGTCTAAAAATACGCTTATCGGCAGATATTCAAACGAGTATTTTCTAATATTTTGTGAGAGTAAAAGCACCGAGCTCATCCACCTTTTAAACGTTTTTGAAAAGAGCATTTTAAGCGACGGAATTTACAATATCGAACTAAAGATCAAATTTGACGCTATCGACATAAATCACTCGGCAAGCCTCAAAAACTCGGTCTCATATCTCATCCAAAAGCTAAACGAGAGCGATAGCGAAGATAAAGTGGACATCACCGACGATCTTGAAAAAGACGTCTGTAACTGCATCGATATGCAAAGATTTATCTTCCAAACTCAGCTTGTTAAAAGCCTTCGTTTCGGGCAAAATTTGAAAAATATCATCGTAAAAGTTTACACCGATAAGCAAGGTCTTGTCTCAAAAGCAAAAGTGCAAAATATCGCGAACAAAAACGGCTATGAGGTACTTTTTGACATAAATGTCATCAAAAAGCTATCCGAGCTCAAATTTAAAGACGAAGATCCGATCGTTATCGAAATTTCATCGGTTTCGATTAGAAATTTAAAATTTACGAATTTTATAAAAGAGTTCGTCGGGCTGGGTAAAATCGATCCAAATCGCGTTATTTTCGAGTTTAGCGAGAAGCTAGTATATGACGAGATAAATAGATTTAGAGAAATTTTGACGGAGTATAAAAAACTAGGTTTTCGTTTCGCGCTTAATAAATTCGGCGGCAACAACGCGGGCTTTGAATATTTTAAATATTTGCCGATAGATTTTGTTATTTACGACATCGAATTTAATAAAAATATCAAAAACGACAAATTTAAAACGCTGTTTGAAAATCTAAATTTAACCGCAAAAAGAGTAGGCGTAAAATCCATCGTGAGATTTGTGGAGGACGACGAGTTTTACAACATCGCGGAGCGCTATCAGACCGACTTCGCGCAGGGCTTTTTCATAGAAAAGCCAAAAGAAATTTAAAGGAAAAAAATGCAAGAAAATGAGGTCGTAGAACCAAAATACGGCGAGAAAATAATAAGCGAATTTGACGTAGAAAAAGACCTGGAAATCTGGGAAAACAAGCACGAACGCGACTATAAGATAAAAATCACGCTACCGGAGTTTTGCTGCTTATGCCCGCGCTCTGGGTATCCTGACTTTGCGACGATATATCTCGAGTACGTACCGGCTAAATTCGTCGTCGAGCTAAAAGCGATCAAACTCTATATCAACAGTTTCATGACGCGTAACATCAGCCACGAAGATAGCATAAATGAAATTTACGACGTTTTAGAGCGAAAACTGGCGCCAAAATGGATGAAAATTACGGGAGACTTTAATCCGCGCGGCAACGTCCATACGGTGATTGAAATTTGCTCGGACGAGATAATCAAAAAAACGCAAGAACAAAGCTTTGAAGCGCCTAAATTTGAGAAATTTTCGCGAGATAGCGAGCGTAGTTTCGATAGAGGCGGTTACGGCGGACGCGAGTCTAAATTTAGCAAAGACGGTTCTCGCGGTAAGAGTTTCGGAGCCGATAGAAGAGATACAAAAACCGGCGATAGAAAACCTCGCGCGAGTAAAGATAAATTTGACGATAAACCGCGAAGAACGGGCAATAAAGATGGCTTTAAAAAGCCTGAATTTGCCGGCGAAAAGCGCGCTCGCGTCGTGAAAAAATCGGACGATAAATGATAAGCGCGCAGCTGATCGAGCACATTTTTAAGGCCGCATCAATCTCGCGCTGGAACGACTATCCCAAGATGACGAATTTAGTCGAGCTTGATAAACAGGCGCATAAATTTATCATCGCGTATCTTATCGCAAAGCTCGAGCATAATACCGATATGAACTACATCATCGAGGCCGGTATTTTCGAGTTTCTCGCGCGAGTAGTCGTCACGGATATACGCCCGGACGTGTTTCATCAGATGCAAAAGACCAAAAACGAGCAAATCAACGCTTGGGTGTTAACGATCCTAGAAGGGCTCGTAAAGGACGTCGAGGGCGGTAAATTTTTAGAGCGGATGCGCCGCTATCTCACGCACAAAGACAAGGCTCACGCCAAAGAGCGCCTGATCCTAAAGGCCGCTAGCTATCTCGCGACGCGCTGGGAGTTTTCGATCGTTTATCAAACGAGCAAATTTTTAAGCGACATAGACGAGCTAAAAGCGCGCGTGGAGGAGGAGCTGGAGGACTACTACGAGCTAATAGGCGTGCGCAAAATTGTGATGAACCAAAAGCTGGCCAAACTAGTCGATCTAGCCGGTAGACTGCGCTTTCAAAAGCGCTGGGCGCAGACACCGCGTATACCTGAAACGGCGGTTTTAGGCCACATGTTAGTCGTGGCGATTTTGAGTTATTTTTACTCGCTTGAGGTTAAGGCCTGCAAATCAAGACTAGAAAATAATTTCTTTTGCGCACTCTTTCACGATCTGCCAGAGTCGCTAACGCGCGATATCATTAGCCCCGTAAAATACGGTATCGAAGGGCTAAACGAGATAATCAGCGAATACGAAATGCGCCTGATAGATGAGAAAATTTTGCCTTTCGTACCTGAAAATTTTAGAGACGAGTTTAGTTATATCCTCGGTATCCGCATGGAGAACGGCAAATTTATCAAAAACGAGTTTGAAAATAGGATCTGCGAGAAAAAGCCTCTGCACCACGAGGGCACGATGGAGAACGTAAACGAGGATAAATTTAACGCCATCGACGGCAAAGCGCTTAAATTTTGCGATAAACTCGCGGCGTTTTTCGAGGCGGGGATCTCGATCAGCTACGGCGTGAAGTCAAACGAACTAACCGAAGGCTTTAATAATATGGATAAATTTTTTCAGAAAAATCAGAGCTTGGACGGAGTAAATTTTTTAAAAGTTTGCGATGATTTTAAGGAGCATTTTTCGCTTTTACAGGTTTAAAAACCCTCCCTCAGATGACTGCGGCACACGCCTAGCCTAAGTGCTCTGCTGTGTTCCCACCCTGAAGCGGTGCCTAGAAGAGACATTGCACAGGTCTAAGAAAGGGCAAGAGCGATTTTACTCAAATTTTACTTAAATATATTTTAGGCGGCAGTATGGGATTTGATATAAAATGTAAATTTTTGTCGTTGTTTAGGGAGTTTTTGGTCTATCACCACCGCTCGCTGGAGTTTCGCGCGAAGGTCTTTGCGGCTATCATCTCGGCCAAACTCAATCCCGAAGAGGACGATTTTGAGAATTTATACGATATCTCGAGCGAAATTTACGGCGGCGATGAGAACCGCAAACGCGTACTTATCGAAACAACTAAAGAGTACGTCTCCCGCATAAAGCGCAAAGATCCGATGACGCTTGATAGCTTGCTCTTAGCGATCGATCAGGCCATCAGAGCAAATAAAACCTATGCGCTAAAGATCGACTTTGAGCACCTACGCAGGCTCATAGACGCCGACGAACACGAAGGCCTCGTGCAGCAGCGCGTGTATGATTTTTTACTCTACGAGGTAAAAACCTACGCGCCAAACAGATAAAACCTCAAATTTGAGGGTCAAATTTTGCATATTTTTACTGCTTTTTAGCGGCGTTTTTTATACGGCTACTTATTACGGATTTGATTTTTTGGGAGGCGATGCGCTTGATGTTGGCATTTACAAAGAGGTCGATATGTCGGAGGCCGGCAGCGCGACCGATATAAATTTTACCGTCAAAAAGGCCGGTATCTACGAGATAAGTTTCATCTACGCGCAAGATCCACAAAAGCAAAAAGAGGAAGAAAAACGTAGCGAAGAGGCCTTCCCAGGATACGGCAGCGATGCGTTTACGAAGTGGTTTTGCCAGAAGACTACGGCTGCTAAGCTGGCCGGATACTACGGTTATACGACGAAAGGCGCCCCTGAGCCCATGGGCACGAGCGAAGAGGAAAAATCGGCCTGCACGGGCGAAAAAATCTTGCTAAAAGTAGCACTCAAATTCACACAAAACCGCAAAATAAGCTACGCAAAAGGTGGCAAAATAAACGAGCTAAAGCAAAATTTGAGCGCTGTAACCGAAACGTTTGATCTATCAAAATACGGCGCAAGCTCATGGTACAGCGCGCCAAACGGAGGCTTTGCTCACGATAAAGTTTTGCTACGCGCTGAGCTCGAAAAAGGCGAATATAGCGTAAAAGTGCAGGCTCTAAGCGACGCGCCTGAGCTAAAAAAGATCGTGACGTTTATTAAAATTAGCAGATATCACAATTGGAAGTGATGATTTGCAAGATTTTGCGCGCCAAATTTGACTAAATTTACTAAAAATTCCTAAGCCCTATTTCTAAATTTGAACGTATCAAATTTGGATCAAATTTAGCCTTTGCCTGCGCTAAATTTCCGAAATTTTCGCCAGTATCTAGGAAATTTTGCAGATAATAAACGCCTCTGTATCCGTGATCGTACAATATCTCGCTCATCGCCGAGATATCGCCCTCGCCCAGCAAGTCCGCGTGCACCGTCGTTCTAACTTCAAATTTAAAGTCGATTTGCAGCAAAAACTCAAGCGTTTGTAAGAAATTTTTATACAAATTTGAGCCGGTAACCTTTAGAAATTTCTCTTTCGTTGCCTTAAAATCAAGCGCGATATAGTCGATCAAATTTAAAGAGATAGCCTGTCCAAGCGCGGTCAAATTTGAGCCGTTGGTATCGACCTTGAGCGAAAATCCGCGAGACTTTACCTCGCTAGCTAGCGGTAAAAACGCTGGGCTAAGCGTGCATTCGCCGCCGCTAAAAACTACGCCGCTAAGCTTGCCTTTGCGCTTGTCTAAAAATTTGATAAACTCAGCACGGCCGATCTGTCCGACGCCCGTGACGATAGGGACGTTGTAGCAGTAGGCGCAGCGCATGTTGCAGCCCGCAAACCACGCTATACAGGCCGTTTTGTCGGGGTAGTCGAGAGTCGTAAAGGGGGTGAGCGAGTAAAGCGGAAAATCAGCGTCTTTCACGTTCTACTCGCAGTATTTTAGCGGGATTTTGGCTCGCAAAATTTGACGCGCTCTTTGTGCTCACCTTTTTTGCCGAGGTTAAAGCTCTCTACCGGGCGGTGGTAGCCCATTACGCGGGTGTAGACGACACATTTGGTGCGTTTTGCTTCGAGCGAAGCTAGGATTTCTTTGTCGCTCATTTGTCACTCCTTGATAATTGATGTCAAGTAGTATAGCACTTTGTAGATAACTACCGTCTTAAATTTATCGGCGCGCCTTTGTTTTTCAGCCATTGTTAAAAGTATGGTAATATAAGCGTTACGATTAAATTTAAAACAAAGGAAAAACATGACAAAAGTCAAATTTCACGGCGCGGATGTCGCGCTAAAAGGCGAAGAGGTATTCGTAGGCTCATATGCGCCAGAGGTCGCGCTAGTCGGGCAGGATCTAGGCGAGTTTAAGGTTGGCGGCAACAACGGCATCGAGATATTAGTCGCAGTGCCGTCACTAGATACGGGCGTTTGCGCGACGGAAACGCGTAAATTTAACGAAAAAATGGCGGCAAAACAGGCGATCAAACTAAGCGTGATTTCGATGGATCTGCCGTTTGCAATGGGTAGATTTTGCTCTACGGAGGGGATCAAAAATTTAAAAGTCGGTAGCGACTTTAGAGCTAGAGAGTTTGGCAAAAAATACGGCGTAATCATCGGCGAAGGGCCGCTTGCAGGTCTTTTAGCTAGAGCCGTTTTCGTCATCAAAGACGGCGTTATCATCCATAAACAAATCGTCCCCGAGATCACGGACGAGCCGAACTACGACGCGGTATTTGACGCGATAAAATCAAGCGGAGGCTGCGGTTGCGGGTGTATGTAAGCCGCGAAATTTAAAGGCCGCGAGATAAAAATTAACTATTTCTATCTTCTAGTCTTTTATTTAGAATGCTAGTAGCGACTGTTTTTTCTGTGCCGCTACTAGTCTCTATCCTTCTTCTTAGATCAGAATCGCTTAAGTCTTCGCATTCTAACTTTGCCTTTTTAGCTTTTGCCATCTCTCCCATAAAGGCTTTTCCAATTTCAATAACGCCTATTCCAATGCCCTTAATTATTTTCTTGGCTACTTCGCCTGCATCCACAATAAATCCTTTTTCATGATAATAGTGAAATAGTTATTCTATTACTTCTACACTTTGGACAACAATTGGGTGTTCCACTGCCTGCTCTACTTGTCCATTCATATTTGCATTCTAAACACTTTGCCCTATAAACTATTTGTTTTTGTGCTGCATTTTTGTCTGATTGATTTGCCATTATAACTCCTTCTAAAATAGATTTTATTTATCCTATAGGATATAGAACGACGGATATTAACATTATATAGTTTAAAGATTTATTAATCCTATAGGATAAAAAAGTGAGTGAGAATTTTAATATTTTTAGTGATGAGGAAATCTTTAAATTTTATCAATCTATATCACAAAAGGTCCGTATATTTAGAGAAGAAAGAAATATTTCACAACTTGAAATGGCTCTTAGTATAGATATTAAATCCGTGGCATTTTACTCAAATTGTGAAAACAACAAATATAATAAACATTTTAATTTAGAACATCTTTATAAAATCTGTAAAGTTTTAAATTTGGATATTAAAGATTTTTTTGAATAAATTTTTGATGCTACTTTGCAATGAAATAGCATCAAAATTTGACCCAAATTTACTGGCAGGTTACTGACATCCCTCGCACTCGATCGAGCGATCGGCGATGTTGTTTAGCTTTTCGCTATCAGGGCTTTCGGAGCGCAGATAGTAGGTCGATTTTAGTCCCAGCTCCCACGCAAGCGTGTAAATTTCGCTCAGATATCCGCCGCTTGCTTTATCTAGACTCATGAAAATATTTAGGCTCTGGCCTTGGTCGATCCACTTTTGACGGATGGCGCCGGCACGCACGAGCACGCGCTGATCTAGCTCATAGGCAGGCGTGTAGAACTGCCACGTTTCAGGGCTGAGATTTGGCACGACGTTTGGTATCATGCCGCTTAGGTTGTGCTCGAACCACTTGCGCTTATAGACGGGCTCGATCGTCTGCGTGGTGCCTACGAGTATGCTGATGCTCGACGTCGGCGCGATCGCCATCAGATAGCCGTTTCGCATACCGTCTTTTTTGACCTTTTCGCGCAGTTTGCCCCAGTCGCAGGCGTTCTCGTCAAATAGCCCGCCTCTGTCGTTTAGAAGCGCTTTGGCGTTTGCGTTTGCCGTGTCGATAGGCATCACTCCCCTGCTCCACTTTGAGCCTTCAAAAAGCGGATACACGCCCTTTTCTACCGCCAAATTTGAGCTGGCGTAGATGGCGTTATAGCTAATATTTTCCATCACGCTATCGATCAGCGCTAGGTGCTCGTAGCTGCCCCATTTCACGCCGCGTTCGGCTAACATCTGCGCCTCGCCCATGACGCCAAGGCCGATCGAGCGGGAGGCTAGGTTGGTGTGTTTTACCTTTTTGTGCGGGTAAAAATTTAGATCGATGACGTTATCTAGCATACGTACGGCGATCGGCACTACGCGCTCGATGTCCTCTTTTTTGTTGATTTTGCTTAAATTTATACTCGCGAGGTTGCACACGGCGGTTTTGCCCTCGACGCTTTCTTTTTCGACGATAAAAATTTGTTCGCCGCCGATGCTATCTAAAGCGCTTAGCTTTTTGGCTTTTTTGGTTATGCCGCTATCAACAGTGACGTCTTCTTCCTCGTCAAATAGCCGCTCGGAGCCGCTCTCAAACGTGATCTTGATCTTGTAGTAGTTCGGTTGCGTATTTTGGAAAATTTCGGTGCATAAATTCGAGCTTCTGATGATGCCGTCGTGGTCGTTCGGATTGGCTTTGTTTGCGTTATCTTTAAAGCACAAAAACGGCATGCCAGATTCAAAATAGCTAGTTAAAATTTTCTTCCACAGTTCTTTTGCCATGACGACGTTTTTTTGGATTTTTTCGTCGTTTTCGTATGCTAGGTAGCGAGCTTCGAACTCATCGCCGTATAGATCGCACAGATCGGCGACCTCTGCTGGGTCAAATAGGCTCCAGCGCGCGTTTTCTTTGACGCGTTTCATGAAAAGGTCGTTTATCCAAAGCGCAGGAAATAGCTCATGCGCTCTGCGGCGCTCTTCGCCCGAGTTTTTGCGCAGATCCAAGAAG